>JBKQUF010000092.1:0-25385 GCA_052140285.1 Limisphaerales bacterium
AGCCTTTCGGCCGGGTGGCAACAGGACACAGGGGTTGCGCTCGTTGCGGGACTTAACCCAACATCTCACGACACGAGCTGACGACAGCCATGCAGCACCTGTGCAAGCTTCCCTTGCGGGATCGTCACCCTTTCAGGCTTCTACCACTTGCATGTCAAGGCCAGGTAAGGTTCTTCGCGTTGCATCGAATTAAGCCACATACTCCACCGCTTGTGCAGGCCCCCGTCAATTTCTTTGAGTTTTAACCTTGCGGCCGTACTTCCCAGGCGGCGCATTTAACGCGTTAGCTTCGCCACGAGCGGGGTCGATTCCACTCACAGCAAACGCGCACCGTTTAGGGCCAGGACTACCGGGGTATCTAATCCCGTTTGCTCCCCTGGCTTTCGTGCCTCAGCGTCAGGAAATGTCTAGAGACTCGCCTTCGCCACTGGTGTTCCACTTGATATCTACGCATTTCACTGCTACACCAAGTATTCCAGTCTCCCCTCCATTCCTCTAGCCGGATAGTATCCACTGCCATTTCCGAGTTAAGCTCGGAGATTTCACAACAGACTTACCCGACCACCTACGCACCCTTTACGCCCAGTGAATCCGAACAACGCTTGGGACCTCTGTATTACCGCGGCTGCTGGCACAGAGTTAGCCGTCCCTTCCTCTTCCGCTACTATCAACTTTCCATTTGTTCAATGAAAAGGTTTGTTCGCAAATGACAGGGGTTTACGGGCCGAAGCCAGTCATCCCCCACGCGGCGTCGCTCCATCAGGGTTTCCCCCATTGTGAAAAATTCTCGACTGCTGCCACCCGTAGGTGTCTGGACCGTGTCTCAGTTCCAGTGTGGCTGGTCGTCCTCTCAGACCAGCTACCCGTCTTAGCCTTGGTAAGCCGTTACCTTACCAACTAGCTGATAGGCCGCGGGCTCATCGTAAAGCGTCAGGCCTTGCGGTCCCCAACTTTGAACTCTCGTTCACATCCGGTATTAGCTCGCCTTTCAGCGAGTTATCCCAGGCTTCACGGCAGATGACCCACGTGTTACACACCCTTGCGCCACTCCAACTTGAAAATATTGCTACCCTCAAGTCAGCGTTCGACTTGCATGTCTTATCCACGCCGCCAGCGTTCGTTCTGAGCCAGAATCAAACTCTCCGTATAAAAACGTTAGTTGATTCGCCTTCAATTCGTAAAAATCAAAGGACTTTAATTTTTTGGTTAAAACCTTCAAAATCAGCCAACTAACTGGCTGAAGATAAAGGGGCTCTTAACTAATCGCACAATTCAATTTTCAAAGAACAACAGGCGTTTCCGCCCAAAAATCTCCATCCAAATCCGCCCGCTTCTCTCCCCGTTGAGGGATAAAAAAACCCAACCGCCGAATCATTGTTTCAACTCGGCAATCAGTTTCGAGTTTGGAAGGCGCGCAATTTATTCAATCCACACCATTTGTCAACAGGCATTTCTGCCACTTGCCGTTTTATCGGCGAGGGACGATTACTTTAGCAGACAGTTCAGACCATGCAAGAGTTTTTTAAAGTTTTTTTTGACAGGCAAAAGACAGCCGAAATCATTTAAAAAGCCAATAAAAGCGTCTATTTTCCGGTCGCCAGCCTGACGAGCCTGAAAAAATGTTACAATTATGTTTCTGCGAAATGGTTGCAATCAGTGGCAAGGCGGTTAATCTTTCAGAAGTGAAGGAAGAAAACAAGATTTTGCCCCGCGATATAACGCCGCCGGCGTTGTATTTCAACCGGCGCAATTTTCTTCGAGCCGGCGTTCTCGCTGCCAGCGCGCTGGCCACGGGCGTGATTTATCGCAAACTGAATCCTTCCGGCGTCGGCAACGCCAAACCGATTGAAACCGCGCAAATCCAGGGGGTTGTCAAGCCGCTGATCGCCGAAACAAATAATGCCGGGTTCACGGTCGATGAGCCGGAGACATCCCTGGAAGACATCACGCATTACAATAATTTTTACGAGTTCTCCACGGACAAGGAAGCCGTCGCGCCGGCGGCGGAACATTTCAAGACGGATGGCTGGACGGTTTCGGTGGAGGGACTGGTCAACCAGCCAAAAATTTTCACGCTCGACGAAATTTTGAAAATCAGCGCGCCGGAAGAGCGGATTTACCGGATGCGATGTGTGGAAGCATGGTCGATGGTGATACCGTGGGTGGGATTTTCCTTTTCCAAATTGCTGGCGGCGGTTGAGCCGTTGAGCAGCGCGAAGTATGTGGCGTTTGAGACTTTGCTGGATCCCACCCGAATGCCCGGCCAAAACAGCGACGTGCTCCAATGGCCTTATGTGGAGGGGTTGCGAATGGATGAGGCGATGCATCCATTGACATTGCTGGCGAGCGGGCTTTATGGGCGCGCGCTGCCGCCGCAGGATGGCGCACCGATCCGGCTGGTGACTCCCTGGAAATACGGCTTCAAAGGAATCAAGTCCATCGTCAAAATCAAACTGGTGGACACGCAACCGGTTACGACGTGGAGCACCTCCGCGCCGAATGAATATGGATTTTATGCGAACGTAAATCCGCACGTGGATCATCCGCGTTGGAGCCAGGCCACGGAGCAACGCATCGGGGCGCCGGGCCGGCGGGCGACGCTGATGTTCAACGGTTACGAGGAAGAGGTGGGGCATCTTTACGCGGGGATGGATTTGCGAAGGAATTTTTGAGGCAATGAAAGAATCCGACATCCAATTCGCAAAATTGCTCGTGCTGGTGAACGGGATTGTGCCGTTGGTCCTGCTCGGCTGGGATGCGAAGCATCATACGCTGGGGGCCAACTCGGAGAATTTTGCCATCCTGACGACGGGCATGATGACGCTGATTTTTTTGATGCTGACGATGGCGGTGACGCCTTTGCGCAAGCTCACCGGGCTGAATTGGCTGATCCAATTGCGACGGATGCTTGGACTGTTCGCGTTTTTTTACGGTTGCATCCATTTCAGCCTTTTTTTCACGCTCGACCGCGAATGGAGCATTTCCAGCACGCTGACGGAGATGGTCAAACGAAAGTATTTAATCATCGGCAGCATTGGCTTGATTTCGATGATTCCGCTCGCGATCACTTCGACGAACGGAATGATCAAACGGCTGGGAGGCAAGCGCTGGCGCGCGTTGCATCGCCTGGCATACGTGGCGGCCATCGCCGGGGTCATCCATTTTTACATGCAGGTCAAAGCGGATGTGCGCCTGCCGCTGGCATTTGCCGGGGTGCTGGCAATCCTGCTGGGGTATCGGTTGATGGAATATGTCCGCAGCCGGCAGCCAAAACCGGCGACGGCGGTGGCCAAGAAATAAGGCCTCCGAGTTGGACAGCCGCCTTACGCGGCGGCAACTTGGGCGGCCAAATCGGCCTTGCGCTGGCGGAGGCTTTTGAAAAATTCGTAGCCTTCGCGGCTGCGGCGCACAAAAATATCCTTGTCCTCGAGCATGGTTTTAATGATGCGGAGGATCGGTTTCGGCCGCAAATAATAGGTGCGGTAAAAGCGGTCCACCGCTTCGAAAATTTCCTCCTTGGACGCTTCGGGATATTCGAGGGTGCTTTGCTGAAAGCCGTCGCCTTCAATCAGGTCGGTCTTGTCCTTCTTCACAAACCAGCCGTTGAGCTTGGCCTGTTCGTACAATTCCGTGCCGGGATATGGCGCGGCGAGGGAAACCTGGAGACTGAACACATCCAGTTCCTTCGCGAAATTAATCGTCTGCTCGATGGTTTCCTTCGTCTCAACGGGCAGGCCGAGGATGAACGTACCGTGGATGACCACGCCTGCTTTGTGACAGGACTTGGTGAAGGCGCGCATCTCATCGGTGGTGACACCTTTCTTGATGCGCTTGAGGGTGTCATCATTCCCGCTTTCGTAGCCGACCAGGAACAGGCGCAAGCCGTTGTCCTTGAAGCTCTTGATGGTGTCATAATCAAGATTGGCGCGGCTGTTGCAGCTCCAGTTTAAACCGAGCGGGCCGAGCTTCTTCGCGATCTCACGGGCGCGCGGCAAATTGGCCGTGAAGGTGTCGTCATCGAAGAAAAATTCGCGCACTTGCGGGAAAATTTTCTTCATGTAGGCCATTTCATCGGCAACGTTTTGCGGTGAACGGACCCGGTATTTGTGCCCGCCAATCGTTTGCGGCCAGAGGCAGAAGCTGCATTGGGCCGGGCAACCGCGTCCGGTATAGAGGCTGACATACGGATGGAGGAGGTAACCGATGAAATAATTTTCAATCTTCAGGTCGCGCCGATAGACGTCGGCGACCCAGGGGAGCGTGTCCATGTCCTGGATCATCTCGCGCTCGGGATTATGGACTATTTTGTCGTCGCGATTCCGGTAGGAAAGGCCGGCGATGCTTTCAAAGGGGCGGCCTTCGGCGACTTCCTTGCAGGTAAAATCAAATTCCTTGCGGCCGACCCAATCGATGGCGGGGGAAAACTTCAAGGTTTCCGTTGGCAACACCATGGTGTGGGCGCCGATAAAACCAACCTTGGTGCCGGGCTTCTGAGCTTTGATGGCTTCGGCGACCTTGCAATCATTTTTCAACGAGGGCGTGGAGGTGTTGATGATGACGTGATCGTAATCTTTGGCGATGGCGAGGCATTTGGCCAGATCGATGCCGTGGGGGGGGCAATCGAGCAGCCGTGAATTGGGGGTGAGGGCGGCGGGTTGCGCGAGCCAGGTGGGATACCAATAGCTGGTGACTTCGCGGCGCGCCTGGTAACGGGCGCCGGCGCCGCCGTCAAAGCCGTCAAAGGACGGAGGTGAAAGATATAATGTTTTACTCATTTACTAAAAAAGGGGCCGTTAATAAAAAGACACCCATGGCCCAAAAGAAAGAGGCTTCTTCCTTTTTGTACTTCATCCAGTTGTTGTGTAAATACGGCAATTGCAATAAACACCAGAGCGCCATACCTAACATCAGAAATCCTTTACCCCGAATATCGTGATATAAAATGATCGCGGCGGAATAAAGCGCTAGATCCAAAATCACGAGCGGTAGCCGCACTTTTCTCAAGCTTAAGAGATGTAACAGTCGGATTGTCATGCGTATGCCAACCGTCCACGCGGCTTGGGAATTTCACGTCCAAGGCTCTTTGCCGTTTCAATCCAAAGCCGAATGACTTCATTGGTATTTTTGATCGCCTCTTCCTGCGTCTCTCCGTCAGCCATGCAACCGGGCAATTCAGGTACTTCGACCAGGAATGCTTTATCCTGTTCGCTCCAATAAATAATCATTTCGTATTTGGACTCACTCATTCGCTTTGTCTTCCAAAGGATACTTCAAAATCATATCACGAACTTGCGCAACTTGATAGCTCTTTGCCATACGGCCTTTCGGCTGAAGGTTGATGATTTCATCAACCCCAACCCTGCTAAAAATATGATGGCTGCCGTTAATTCGTTCAGCAAAACCAAACCGACGGAGCAAATGGCAAAGCACATCAAAATCAATGTTCGCATCGGAATTTCCGAGCAAAATCTTATCGCGCAACTTGCTCCACTTGCCCATTCAATTCAAATTTATTCCGCGCTAACCCCGCCGTTGTTGGCATCCGCCTCGCCCGTCCCGCAATGGGTCTCCGCGTGCGATTCTTCTTTGCGCGAAAACGCCCCGCGGGCGCCGGCGGCGGGGGAATTGATGGCGGCCTTCGCCTCTGCCAAATGGCCCTTGCCAATGGTGACACCGTTGAAGGCGCGCTTTTCGAGTTCCGGGGAATACGGAAACGGCTGCGGCTTGGCGCCGAAGTTATACGTGAAATTCTTCCAGTTATCGCCGCGCTGATAGCTGGTGCCGAGCGCGCCGCTGGGGTCGTAGCCGCAATGAACCATGCAATGTTCGCAACGGGGATCGCGGGCGACGCCGTCCACCACGCCGTATTTCTCCCAAGGCACTTTGTCCAGGAGGTCGCGGTAACTCGGATAATGGCCGTCGGTCATCAGATAGCAGGGGCCTTTCCAGCCGCGGACGTTATAAGTGGGGATGGCCCAGGCGGTGCAGGTCAGCTCGCGTTTGCCGGCGAGAAATTCCTGGTACACCGGGGTGCCAAAAATCGTGAAGGCCTTGCCCCAATCCAAAATGTTCGCGAATTTTTTCCGGGTCATGTCGCGCGTCAGGAAGAATTGCTTCGGGTCCCTGCCCAAGCGCTTGACCATGTCCTTCTTGGCGGCGTCGTAATCGTAGCCGGGTGAAATGGTGTGGCCGTCAACTTCGAGGGAAGACAGGAACTTGAACATGTCTTCAATTTCCTGGACGTCGGTTTCCTTATAGACGGTGGTGTTGGTGGCTACCTGGAAACCGAGGATTTTCGCCATGCGGATGGCGGCGACGCATTCCTTAAAAACGCCTTCGCGCTCGACAATCAAATCATGAGTGAATTCCAGCCCATCGACATGGACGTTCCAGTACATCCATTTTGTCGGGCGAATGACAGTTTTCTTTCTGGCAGCGGCATCGGCCTGGCGAATGGCATCGGCTTCTTTTTCGGAAATGAGGCCGGCCTTGAGCAACTTCGCCAATTTCGGTTCCTGCGAAGAGGAATAAATGGCCGCGAGATAATCGCGCATTTTTTTGCGCATGAACATGCCGTTGGTGCAGACGTAAATGACACGGCCCTGTTCGAGCAGGCCGTTGACGAGTTCCTCAATTTTGGGATAAATCAACGGTTCACCGCCACAAATGCTGACCATGGGCGCGTCGCATTCGACGGCGGCGTCGAGGCATTTTTCGAGGGGCACCATGTCCTTGAGCGAGGTGGAATACTCGCGAATACGGCCGCAGCCGGTGCAGGTGAGGTTGCAGGTATGCAGCGGTTCGAGTTGCAGCACCATCGCAAACTTCGGGGTCTTTTGAAGTTTGTGTTTTATGATGTGGCTGGCAATTTTCGTCGTCAGCGCAAGGGGAAATCGCATATAATCATTTTACCGAGGCAAACTCCTTGGAAAGATCCGGCGAGGAGACCGGGGCATTGGTTTGGGTGTCATTTCTCAGCAAACCCGGCAGGAAAAACGACGCCGGGGAGACGGTCGTACCCGAGTTAACTCCGCTGCAACCGGCGCCAGCCAGCGCCAGTGCGGCGAGCACCGCGGGTAAAAACACAAAATTCCAATTTAATTTCACTCTGATTAGTATAGATTAGCCCGGCATAATGGCAACTTTTAATTCAAACAGTCGCCGGAGGATGGCACGATGTTTTTTGGCCGCAGTGCTGATTTTCGCGCCAGGAGCTTTGTTTGCGGACGAGGCGCCTACCAACGATTTTGGGGCGGCGGCCACAGCGGAATTTGATCGCGCGCAAAAGCTTTGCGAGTCGTCCGATGATTCAACCAATGCCATTCAATTTGCCCGCGCTTGTTTTGATCTGGCAAACCTGGCGACCAACAACAACGAGCGGGCGATGGTGGCCCGGCAGGGAATCAACGCGTGCCGCCGCCTGCTTGCCAACGAGCCGAAATTGGCGACCGGGCATTATTATTTGGGAATGAACCTCGGCGAGCTGGCGCGAACGGAGTTTCTGGGAGCATTACGGATTGTCCGCGAAATGGAGCGGGAATTCAAAGCGGCGGCGGCTCTGGACGAGCAACTGGATTATGCCGGGCCAGACCGCTGCCTGGGGCTGCTGTACCGCGATGCTCCGGGTTGGCCGGCGAGCATTGGCAGCAGCCGCAAGGCGAAGATTTATCTTGAAAAGGCAGCCAACCTGGCGCCGGGCTATCCGGGAAACATTTTAAACCTGGCCGAGTCGGACTTGCAATGGCATGAAGCCGCCGCGGCGCAAAAGCAATTGGAGGCGTTGGACAAGCTTTGGCCCACGGCGCAAAAGGATTTCGCCGGAGACCGATGGGGGTATGATTGGGCGGATTGGGCGGCGCGAAGGGACGCAGTGCGGGCGAAGCTCTCCGCACGGGCAAGCCCACCGGAGGACGGACGTTGACAATTTTGTCACAAACAAAGGTTTGCGGCTACTGCGCCGTTCATTTATTTTTCACGCGAACAACAAATCCCAAAACCGGTCAGGCGGCATCATGGCTAAAAAAATAATGGCGACATTAAGCGACACCGGACTGTTCCTGCAGGAATGGCTCGCCAATCCGAAGGGCACAGGGTCGTTGGTGCCCAGCTCGAAACATCTGGCGTCGGCGATGGCACGGTGGCTCCCGAAGAACCCGGAAAGTTATGTGCTGGAGCTGGGGCCGGGCACCGGCGCGGTAACGGACGCACTGATTGCCAGGGGACTGCGCGAGGACCGGCTGGTGGTGATTGAAAACAATTTGAAGCTGGCGCGACTGCTGCGGGAACGTTATCCGCGCGCGCAGATCATCACGGGGGACGCCTGGCAATTGGACAACCTGCTGCGCCACTGCCAGATTGAATCGGTGGGTGCGGTGATTTCAAGCCTGCCGCTTTTAAATTTTTCCGAGGACCAAGCGGAAAAACTGGCCGAAAAGATCCGCGTCATGCTCGAGCCGCAGGGCAATTGGGTGCAATTCACATATCGCATCCACAAATTGCGCCCGCGTGGGGCGACCAATTTCAAGCTGCACGCATCGAAAATCGTCTGGCTCAACCTGCCGCCGGCGCGGGTGAGCGTGCTGCAAAAATAGCGCGACAATTTATTGCGCATCCTGTTTTCGCGGCGACTGTTTGAACCGCTGTAACTGCGTGATCAAAGTGCGCATCTGGTCGCCAGCTTGTCCCTTCAATTCCGGCATTTCGAGGGTGGTTTCAGCAATGAGGAGTGCATCAGACAATCTCTTTTCGCTGAGCAACAAATTTGCATAACGGTAAACCACGTCTGGAGAATAGGGACACAATGCCCAGGATTGAAGGAAAGCAAACTCGGCTGCGCGCGCCATTCGGTGCTTTTCCTCGGAACCGACCGCATGATTCATGCGCCAGACATAAAGATCGGCGATACTCGACCGTTCTTTGGAAAACATCCTGCAGGAATAATCATTTTGGACAAATTTCGGATCGCCGGTAAAGCCGGCGAAATCATTCTCTTGAAAAACTTTTTTGGCGAAATCCGCCACTTGCTGAACCGTCGTGTCATCGTTCAACCTATCGCCAATCATCGGCTGGATGAGCTTGCTCCAATAATCATGGTCCTGCTGAACGATGCTATCAGGTAGTTCCGTTAATGGCTGGCGGTCGAGCTTGAGAATCAGGCCATGCGGTTCGAGATAAGGATACATCCAGTCGAGCGGAAAACTTTGTTCGACGTAGAATTCCTGGTTGCTGTTTTGGTCAAAGATGATTTTGGCCAGCAGGCCGTTGATTGACATGACGGCGACTTGGCCGCTGACGGCCACCCGGCCGCTATTCGGATCGACTTGGACATTTTCACCAGGCTTGAGTTGATTTTTTTGCAATCGTTCTTTTGCGTCTGAAACATAATCCATAAAACATTTTTCCGAGTCTTCACTGGTCGGAATGTAAAGCTGGCTGCCGTACATGGAACGCACGTAATCAAGATAAGTACCGTTTGCCATGGCATTCTGCGTGATAAGGAAAAACGGGGTGGCCTTAACCTGAGATTTTTCCATCCCGCTGATAAGAAATCGCCCTGGATCGGTCCCTCCAAAGTAAATGCTGCCGGGTGGAATCGAATTGATGATCTCATTGGCGTAGAGAGAGGAATATTTCTGATCGCAATTGGCCAAAGCATTAAGGGCACCCCAAACCTCAATCGTCGTCTGCCAAATTGTCCCGGTTAAACGTTCGTCCAGTTTGTCGGAAAAGCCAAACTGTGGCGCATGCTTTTTGAGACTCTCAAAATCGTTGCTGACAGCCAGCCAGTTACCATTACCCGCGTCCTTGAAAAAGCGGTTTAGCTCCGGCGGCATGGCTTGTCCACTGACCTTGTCTGCAGCTTCCGCCTGAGCCGATTTTTCCGCAACAAATGATTTCATTTGGACAGTAACCACAGGGTCCGGATACGAATCCCAACTGGTGAATTTCTTTTTGGCACAGCCCGGCAGAATCAAAAATCCGGCGGCAAGAAGCAAAATAATCGGTTCGATGGCCTTTTTCATGGTTTAAGATTTCGGATTTGGACTGTTATCATTAGCATAGACACCGTCGGCATTGGATTTGTATAAAAAGTTTTAAAATTATTCGTTGTTTTGCGCAAACTGCCAATTGGCCTTTCCGAACACCTTGAAGGGTGTACACCAAACTCACGACATCTTTAGAATTATTCTAAATCTTGACTTTTACATTTGAATTGTTAATTTGTTCCCGTGAGCATCGATGGAAGCAAATCGAAAACGTTCAGCGAGCGATTGAACACACTCGGACTGCGCTTTACGCCGCAACGCCGGCGGGTGTACGATGTGCTTTTGCAAAAGCGCGACCATCCGACGGCGGATGAAGTCTTTGTGCGCGCCAAACAACAAATGCCCGAGATCTCGCATGCCACGGTTTATAATTGCCTGGACGCGTTGGTGGAATGCGGACTGGTACGGCAGGTGCAATTGGACCGCGGCGCGACGCGCTTTTGCCCGAACATGCACGAGCACTGCCATTTTTATTGCGACCAATGCGAAACCGTTTTTGATATCGACCTCCCGTCCGAGGCACCGCAGGGCGTAACCCTGCCCAAGGGTTTCCAGGCAAAACGTTTTGAAATCGCGATCCACGGCATTTGCGCCGGGTGCGCGGGGAAGAAATAAAGAATTTATGCCAACAGCAACCGATACCATCGAGGGACTGGTCCAGCAGGAATATAAATACGGATTTTATACGGACTTGGAGACGGAGTCCGCGCCGCCGGGACTGAACGAGGACATCATCCGCCTGATTTCGCTCAAGAAAAGCGAGCCGCAATGGATGACGGATTGGAGGCTGAAAGCGTACCGTCACTGGCTGACCCTGGACGAGCCGCATTGGCCGAAGATCCATCATGAAAAGATCGATTACCAAGGCATCACTTATTTCGTGCAGCCCAAAACGCAGGCGGACGGCCCGAAGAGCCTGGATGAAGTGGATCCGAAACTTCTGGAGACCTACGAGAAACTCGGCATTCCGTTGAAGGAACGCGGGCGGCTGGCCGGCGTGGCGGTGGACGCGGTGTTTGACTCGGTCAGCGTGGGCACAACGTTCCAGAAACAACTCGCGGAAAAGGGAGTCATTTTTTGTTCAATGAGCGAAGCGATCCGCGAGCATTCCGATCTGGTGAAAAAATACCTCGGCACGGTGGTGCCGTACACGGACAATTTCTTTGCGGCCCTAAATTGCGCGGTCTTTACGGACGGCTCGTTTTGCTACATCCCGAAGGGCGTGCGCTGTCCGATGGAGCTTTCGACCTATTTCCGGATCAATGCGGCGAAGTCAGGGCAGTTTGAGCGGACATTAATTGTGGCGGAGGACGGCGCTTACGTCAGCTACCTTGAAGGATGCACGGCGCCGATGCGGGATGAAAACCAGTTGCATGCCGCGGTGGTCGAGTTGGTGGCCCTGGATCATGCAGAAATCAAATACAGCACAGTGCAAAATTGGTATCCCGGCGACGAGCACGGCAAGGGCGGCATTTATAATTTCGTGACCAAGCGCGGATTGTGCAAAGGGAAGAACTCGAAAATTTCCTGGACACAGGTGGAAACCGGCTCGGCCATCACGTGGAAATATCCGAGTTGTATTTTGCTGGGCGACAATTCCAAGGGCGAGTTCTATTCCGTGGCGGTCGTAAATAATTATCAGCAGGCCGACACCGGGACAAAAATGGTGCATATCGGCAAAAACACGAAGAGCACGATCGTTTCCAAGGGCATTTCCGCGGGGCGCGGCCAGAACAGTTATCGCGGCCTGGTGGAAGTGCGCAAGAACGCGGCCAACGCCCGGAATTTTTCCCAATGCGACTCGATGCTTATTGGCAACAAATGCGGGGCGCATACCTTCCCGTATATCGAGGTAAAAAACACAACGGCCAGCGTCGAGCACGAAGCGACGACCTCCAAGATCGGCGAAGACCAGATCTTTTATTGCAATCAGCGGGGATTATCAACGCAAGATGCCGTGAATATGATTGTGAACGGCTTTTGCAAGGAAGTCTTCAAGGAACTGCCGATGGAATTTGCCGTGGAAGCGCAGAAGCTGCTTGGCGTGAGCCTGGAAGGCAGCGTAGGATGATTTTATGAACGACAAAACTGTTGCCATCGAAACCATCGCCGCTTTGCCGGAAAATACTTCGATGGAAGAAATCGCCGAAGAATTGCAAATCCTGGCGGCGATCCACAAGGGCAAGGAAGATGTCAAAGCGGGACGGACAAAACCTCATGCCGAAGTCGAAAAGATTTTTGAGACATGGATTTCAAAATAATCTGGACCGATTCGGCAGTTGCGGATCTGAAGGAGATTTGTGATTACATTTCACATGATAATCCTTCGGCGTCGGAAAAAGTCGGGCGGGGCATTTTGCTGCATATAAAAATTTTGGAAACGTTTCCATTCATTGGCCCGGCGTATCCCCGGCGTACCGACGGTCCGATTCGGGAAATTGTTTGCGGTAATTATCGGATTTTTTATGAAGTGACCGAATTGCCAAAAGCAGTTCACGTATTGCGCGTCTGGCATGGAGCACGCGGCGAACCAAATTTTAAGTGAAGGCACGACGATTTAAACTGTTATTGGCAAATTAACGATGAACAAACCGATTCTTGAAATCAAAAACCTCTCGGCCGGTGTCGAGGGCAAACAAATTCTCAAAGGCGTCAGCCTGACCGTCGGGCCGGGCGAGGTCCACGCGGTGATGGGACCAAACGGTTCCGGCAAGAGCACGCTGGCGGCGATCCTGGCCGGACGCGACGGCTACAATGTGACCGGCGGCGAAGTCATTTACAACGGCAAGGACTTGCTGGAATTGGCCCCGGAGGAGCGCGCGCGTGACGGGGTTTTCCTGGCCTTTCAATATCCGGTGGAGATCCCCGGCGTCAACAGCACCTATTTCTTAAAGGCCGCGCTGAACGAAGTCCGCAAATCCCGGGGCGAAACGGAACTGGACGCGATTGAGTTTCTGAGCCTGGTCAAAGACAAAATCAAATTGTTGGAATTGAACGAGGACCTGCTCAAACGTTCGGTCAACGAGGGTTTTTCGGGCGGCGAAAAGAAACGGAACGAAATTTTTCAGATGGCTGTGCTGGAGCCCAAACTGGCGATCCTGGATGAAACCGATTCGGGACTGGACATTGACGCCCTCAAAGTGGTCTCCAACGGGGTCAACAAGTTGAAGACGAAAGAGAATGCGCAATTGGTCATTACCCACTACCAGCGGCTGTTGAATTATATCGTGCCGGATTTCGTGCATGTTCTGGTGGACGGGAAAATTGTCCGGACTGGCGGCAAGGAACTGGCGCTGGAGTTGGAAGCCAAAGGTTACGACTGGATTGTGAAAATGGCCAATGCCTAAAAATTCAACCGACCCGGGATTTCCGGTTCGCCACGCGCGCCATGCCAAACGCGCGCAACGGCGACAATTTGTTTATTAGCCAGGACTTTGTAAATAACGCGGTAAGGGCGATATATAATTTCACGAACTGTTTCGTCATTTTCTTCCGGCACAACGCGACCCAGTTGCGGAAATTGCGCCAGCGCATCCACCTTGGACATGAGTAAATAGCCGAAAGATTCAGCGGCAGCCGGATTATCCCGGGCGATGTACAGCACTATGGATTGCAAATCATCCCGCGCCTCTTCCGACCAGATTATTTTGAAAGCCATGTCGCCAGTTGCCGTTTGACCTCCTCGTGCGGCACAGTCTTGTCGCATTCGATTTGATCCAACCCTTTGCGGATTGCGGCCAGAAATTCCACCCGCTCGGCGATGGCATCAAGGCTGACATTCTCCGGCAAACGCTCAATCGAATCCAAAGCCAGTTGCTTGTCGCTCATGCCAAAAGATTACATCAGACGTTTCCCGCCGCAAGTTCGCGTTTGCCGAAATGAAATGTTACGACTGGATTCTCAAGCATCTTTGATTAAAATGCAGGCATGAATTTAACCGACGAGCAACGTCAACGCGTTACTGCGTGGATCTTGCAGGGCGCTAAACTTTCCGAAATCCAAAACCGGCTGCTGTCCGAGTTTGGCATCAAACTCACCTATATGGAAGTCCGCCTGCTGGTGGACGACCTGAAATTGACGCCCAAAGACCCCGACCCGCCAAAGGTTCCCGAACCGGCGCCGACACCGAAAATCGCCGAAGACAAAAAAGCGGCGCCGGCGCCGGGCAAAGTCTCCGTGGGCGTGGACCAGATTGCCCGTCCGGGCGCGGTCGTGAGCGGGAAGGTGACGTTCAGCGACGGACAAAAAGCGGACTGGTACCTGGACCAAATGGGACGGCTGGGGGTGGTGCCGGCGCAACAGGGATACAAGCCGTCCGCCGCGGACGTGCAGCAATTTCAAACTGCGCTGCAGGACGAATTGCAAAAGATGGGGCTATAGCAAGCCGCCTTTCCGGTTTTGAATTTCAGGCCGTTTCCGGCGTGGAACTTGAAATTTAAAATTCAAAACCGCCCGGCAAATTGACACATTGAATTCTGATGCGAGAAACATTCCGCGAATGGGCTGAAAAATTCGAGACGTTTGTGCTCGAGGTCATTTTCGAGCATCGGCATGATTTCAGGGCGAAGGTCACGCGGGGGGTTTTATTTGGGGGTTCAAAACTGTTCACAGTTGGCGTCAAGCTGCGGCGCTGGCTTTACAATTCACGCATCCTGCGCGATAAAACGCTGGGGGTGCAGGTCATCGCCATCGGCAATTTGACGGTGGGCGGCACGGGGAAGACGCCGGTGGTGGAAAAATTTGCGCGCGAGTTGCGCGACGCCGGGCGCAATGTGGCCATCCTCTCGCGGGGTTACCGGTCCAAGCCGCAACCCTTTCACCTCTGGCTCACGAATAAATTTCTTTTGCGCGAAGACCAGACGCCGCCGCGCATCGTTTCGGACGGCAAATCGCTGTTGCTGGACTCGGAAATGGCGGGCGACGAGCCGTACATGCTGGCATCGAACTTGCGCGACGTGGTGGTATTGGTGGACAAGGACCGCGTGAAGAGCGGGCGTTATGCCATCGAGAAATTCGGGTGCGACACGCTGTTGCTGGACGACGGTTTTCAGTACTGGGATTTGCGGGGCCGCCGGCACGACGTGGTGCTGATTGATTGTCAGCAGCCCTTCGGCAACGGCCATCTGCTGCCGCGCGGCACGTTGCGGGAGCCGGTGACGCATCTGGCGCGCGCCCACACCATTTTCATCACCAAAAGCGACGGGGACACGGCCGGCTTGCGCGCGCGCATCGCCAAACACAATCCCGACGCGGGGGTGATTGAATGCGTGCATAATCCGCTTTATTTCGAGGATGTATTTTCCGGCGAACGGCAGCGTCTGGACCTGATCAAAGGGCACAAGGTGGCGTCCTTCAGCGGCATCGCCCAGCCGGAAAGTTTTGAACAGAGCCTGGTCAAGCTCGGCGCCGATCTGGTGTATTCCAAACGGTTCGCGGACCATCACCGTTTCACGCAGCAGGAAATCCTCAACGCGATCAACCGCGGCAAGAAACGGCAGGCGGATTTCATCATCACCACGCAAAAGGACGCGGTGCGGTTTCCCAAGATTGACCGGCGGGATTTGCCGATCTTTTTCGTGCGGGTGGAGATCAAGATCATCAGCGGCGCGAGCGATTTTCAGGATTGCGTCGGCAAAATTTGTTTCAAATGATGGGTACACACCGGAGCGGATGCCTCCGGGTTTTGACCAACCATGCTTTATTTATTTGCCCGGGCGTTGATTGCGCTGATCCAATCGCTGCCGCTGCCGGTGGTGGCCTGGATTGGCCGGCGCGGCGGCGCGCTGGCCTATTGGCTGGACGCGCGGCATCGGAGGGTGACGCTGCAAAACCTGGAGCACTGTTTTGGAAAGGAGAAATCGGCGAAGGAAATCCACGCCATCGCCAGGGAGAACTTCCGGCGGATTGGCGAGAACTATTGTTGCGCGATCAAAACCGCCGGGATGAGCGCCGAGGCATTGCGGCCCCACGTCGAATTTATCGGGTTGGAACGTTTGATGCCGCCGCGGCGGATGGTGATGGCCATCGGCCATTTCGGGAATTTTGAACTGTACGCGCGCATACATCAATACGCGCCCGGCTACCGCAGCGCGACGACGTACCGGGCGCTGAAGCAGCCCGCGTTGAACAAATTGATGCAGTCGCTGCGCGAGAAATCGGGGTGTCTTTTTTTTGAGCGGCGGACGGACGGGAAGTTGCTGCGGACGGCGATGAACCAACCGAATCTGATGGTGGGTTTCCTGGCGGACCAAAGCACGGCGGGCCTGCGCGGGCCGTTTCTGGGCCGGCCATGTTCCACCACGCTGGCGCCGGCCGTGTTTGCCTTGCGCTATGACTGCGAGCTTTACACGGGCTTTTGTTTTCGGATGGCCCCCGCCAAATGGCGGCTGGAGCTTGGCGACAAGATTGCGACGCACGAGAATGGCGCGGCGCGCTCCAGCGAAGAGATCATGGGCGACGTGAACCGCTCTTTTGAGAGGGCGGTGCTCCGCGACCCCGCCAACTGGTTTTGGGTCCATCGGCGGTGGAAGGCGGCGGAAAACAAAAACGACCGCGGAGGAGATGTAGGAATCAAGGGGGTTTGACTCGCCGCAAGGCTGGAATATTTCTGATGAGATTAAGGCTTTGGCGGCGGGACTTCCTAATCAGAATGATGCCAGTCATCCTCTTTGCAACGGTGAGGCTCGCCTGTCTTTGCGTCTCACTTCTCCCCGGCTTTAGCAAGTTGAACTTGGTGCTGTGACGGAAGTTCCCACCGAAGACCACGGTGGCCGTGCGCAAACCCTTTACCAGCACGCCGCCGATGCGTATCTGTCCGCCATAAAGCAGGGCAAATCCGCGCTGCTCGTTTCGCCAACCTGGGCAGAGATTGAGGCGGTGACTGAAAAGGTGCGCGAGTCCCTGCGGGACGGCCACCAGCTTGCCCCTGACGACCATGCGTTCCTGGTGTTTGATTCGCTGTCATGGACGGTTGCCCAAAAGAAAAACACCCGCCAGTTTGAACCCGGCCAGCGGTTGCGTTTTGTTCGCCGCATCAAAAAGTTTGAACAGGGCGAAACAGTCGAGGTCGTCGCCGTTGCTGAAACCGGCCTGCGCGTGCGGCGTGACGACGGCACGGAAGTGGATTTCATTCCGTCCACGTCTGCCGCGTCGTTTGATGTGGGCGAATCTCGTGAACTGAAGGTCGCCGCTGGTGACTGGCTGCTGCTCCAAGCCAACCACGGCAAAGATTTTATCAATGGCGAGCGGGTTCAGGTGAAGACGGTTCAGGACGGCCGCATTGCGCCCGCCGATGGCCGCACGCTGCCCGCCGGGTTCAACACCTTCACGCATGGCTACGCCGTCACATCTCATTCTTCGCAGGGAAAGACGGTGGATGAAGTGCTGCTGGTCGCCTCCTCAAAATCGTTCGCCGCCGTCAACCGCGAACAATTTTACGTTTCGATCTCGCGTGGCCGTGAGCGCGTCCATGTTTTCACCGATGATTCGGAGTTGCTCGCCCGCCGGGTCACTGATTCGCGCGAGCGCAAGGCCGCCATTGAGTTGCAGGCGTTGCGCGATGATCTGGCCCAACTCGGCTTCACCCGCAAACCAGAGACGCCTGCGTCGCCAGCGGTGGCTGTTCGGAATGACTTTCGCACGGTGCGGCCCATGCGTTCGGTGGCCGCCGGTCGCGAGGATCGTCCGCAGCGCCACCCGCCTGTCGCCCGTTCAACGGCTCGCGCAGGTCGTTAACGATTTCCGCCGCCGGGTGCTTGCGCACGGCCACCATGAAGAAAAGAAACAGCCCACACCGATTGAGGCCGAAAAGCAGGCCGAAACAATTTCACCCGTGGCAAGCCGGACGCCACAGGTGCGCCGCAACCTCAAACTAAAAGTGCCACCGCCCCGCCGTTCACGGGGCATCGGCATCCAAACCCGCAACCCCAAAAACAGGTCCACCTTCCTTGATGATCGTTGTTACGAGTCCGCCAACTCTTATGCCGGCTGCATCGAGTTTCACATAGATAAACATCATCGCCGTGGTTTCAACGCCAGCCAGTTGATTGATTACACCCTTGAACCCAATTCCGATGCTGGTGACGGCCAGGACGCACCGCCGCAAAAATTGTCACTCGCGTTCTCCACCGCCGATGTCGTCGTCCTCGGCTGGCGACTCGGACTGCTCGCCGATAAACTCCGCGTAAATAAACTCGCCGCCATTGGCGTCCTGCCCAAACGTTATGCCCAACTGGAGCGCATCGCGGTTTTCGTCTCGTCCATCGTCATTACGCCGATTGCGAAAAGTAGTGGCTGAAATCTATCTCGGATATGAACGAATTGATGCATCAGATTATATTCCCGAACGGGAATAAAAACACCCCGTTTTGTCTTTCAGAGATTGTTTGTTCCCGTTCGGGAATAATTCGCTTGATTTAGCCCGTGCTTGAACGTAATGTTACCGCACGGTAACATTTTATTTAAGCATATGAAATTTACTCCTGAAAAAATTGGCGAATTGGTCAGCAGCACCCGCAAAAGCATGGGTGTGACCCAAAAGAATTTGGCCATGACCTCCGGCACCGGTTTGCGCTTCATCATTGATCTGGAGAAGGGGAAACCCACTTGCCAGCTTGGCAAAGTGCTTACCGTCCTGCATACGCTGGGCGTCAAAATCGAGATGATTCCGCCCGCCGGCAGCGGCAAGCAAGGAACTTAAAATATGCCACGGACGTTGGACGTTTATTTGCGGCGGCACTTGGTTGGCCAGCTCATTCAGGATGAGAATGGTCAGATGGCATATCATTATGCCGAAACTTGGTTGAACCATGCCGGCGCGATTCCGCTGTCTCATTCGTTGCCGCTCAGAAAAGGTCGTTTTAACCGCAACGAGTGCCGGGGATTTTTTGCCGGGGTCCTGCCGGATGAAAGTAAAAGGGAGATGATCGCGAAAAATCTCGGAATCAGCGCCAGAAACGATTTCGCCATGCTGGAACAAATCGGGGGCGAGTGTGCCGGAGCCGTGACATTTATACCGGCGGGGGAAAAACTGCCGGAACGCAATTATAGCTGCCGCCCATTAACCGGCGAAAAACTGGCGGAAATTCTCAGGTTGTTGCCGCGCCGTCCGCTGATGGCCGGCGAGGATGGCATCCGGCTTTCGTTGGCTGGTGCGCAGGACAAAATTGCCGTGCATGTCGCCAGCCATCAAATTTCCATCCCGCTGGGCGGAGCACCCAGCACGCATATTCTAAAACCGGCCATTGAGCGTTTTGAAGGCATCGTGTTTAACGAAGCGTTTTGCATGAAACTGGCGGATGCGATTGGTCTGCACACGGCCAAAGCAGAAGTGGGCAAGGTGGAGGACATTGATTATCTCCTCATTCAGCGTTACGACCGGATTGCTTTGCGGGATGCTCCCGACAGTCCCGAATTTTTGGAACGGGAACATCAGGAGGATTTTTGCCAGGCCCTGGGCATCAGTCCTGACAATAAATACCAGAACGAAGGCGGGCCTTCGCTCAAACAGTGTTTTGCGTTGCTGCGTGAATTATCCAGCGCCCCGGTGATTGACCTCCAACGATTGCTGGATGCCGTCATTTTCAACTTTCTGATCGGGAACCATGATGCTCATGGAAAGAATTTTGCATTGCTTTACGGTCGCGTGGCGCAGCTCGCGCCGCTTTACGATGTTCTCAGCACTGCCGATTACCCGGAACTTGCCCAAAAAATGGCGATGAAGATCGGTGGTGAAGATGCTTCCGGCGAAGTGCTTCCGAAGCACTTTGATCAATTGGCCGACGAAGCAGGACTTGCCAAGCCAATGGTAAAACGGCGTGTGCAGGAACTGGCGGAAACAGTCCTGTCCAAAACACCTGATTTGATCAACGAGCACCCCGCTGCCAAAGCTGTCGCTGCGCTCATTCAAAGCCGCTGCGCAAAGACGTTGGAGAAATTCAAAGAATAGGACACGGCATTTCCTCCATCATCATTATTACACCCGTTGGAAAGGGTGAAATTTGAAACGATTGTTCAGACCATGAAAAATACCTTGAATTATTCAGGGCTCGCTGCTTCAATCGCCTTGAAAGTGACGGGACAATTTGAGCCAGGGCAACTTCTGCACCATTGGCCAACCCAGGTGCAGGTGCGGAGCTTGCGTCACTTCGCAAATCCAGACGGGTCTTGAAAAAACAACACCGGACATATTCAAAAAAACCTTCGGCTCCCTTCCAGCGTTACTTCAAGGCGAACCTGGACGAACTCGCCGCCGACATGGAGAAAGGCATCCGGGACTTGCCCGTCTGGAAAGAGTGGGTTCAACGGTTCGGCCTCGCGGCAGCCCGTAAATTTCTCCGGCGCGGACTCGTCATCAACCAGCTCACCGACGGGAATCCTGACAACTGAACTAACCTGTAAGATTGTCCAACGGGCTTTTAATGCCCAGCCCGGGTTTTTTCATGACGTGCGTGTAGATTTGCGTCGTGGCCACATCCTTATGTCCCAGCAACTCCTGAACAGTGCGGATGTCCGCGCCGCCTTCCAGCAAGTGGGTGGCGAAGGAATGCCGCAGCACATGGGGAGTCACCCGCTTGTTTAATCTGGCGCGGAGTGCGGCTTGCTGAATGGTTTTTTGAAAAGTTCCATCCAGCACATGGTGGCGGCGCAGCAAACCGGTGTGCGGATCTCGCATGCATTGACGCGAAGGAAAGAACCACTGCCATTCCCACGATTTGCCGGCCTGGGGATACTTCCGCTCCAAGCCCTCCGGCAGCCACACTCCGGGTGCCCCGGCCACCCGATCCTGCGCATGAATGTTGCGCAACCGCTCCCGATGTGCTAGCAAACGCTCCACCAACACGTCCGGCACCACCGTCATCCGGTCCTTGCCACCTTTGCCCGCCCGGATGGTCAACTGCCGCCGTTCCAAATCCACGTCCTTCACCCGCAACCGCAGCAACTCCATCAACCGCGCCCCACAGCCATACATCAACTCCGCCATCAACCGCGAGGCGCCGTCCAGCGCGCTCAACAACTGGAGACATTCGCCCGGCGACAACACCACGGGCATCCGCTTGACCCCCTCCGCCCGGGTGAAGCCGCCAAAATCCGACAACGAGCGGCCCAACGCTTCCCGCACCAGGAACACCACCGCATTCAACGCCTGCCGCTGCGTCGCCACCGCCGCCCGCTGCTTTGTTGCCAGGTCCGATAAAAAATCACGCAGCTCAATTTCGCCCGCCGTTAAAACCGTTTGACCCCGGCCCGCCAGCCAATCGGCAAAACGCCTGGCCCACATCCGATAAGCCTGTTCCGTCCGCCATTCGTAATGCCGCTCGCGCAATTCCCGGATCAACTTTTGTTCCCATGGCGGCCCGCCCAAATCTTTGGCCGCCAAAGGGGGCGCCGCGCCCCGAACCACCGGCGCCGCCCGCTGATCGGTGGCCGGCAGCGGAGAATTTAAGGACGGGGATTTGGCCGATTGAAAGAACCAGTTCAACCCCGCCTTCCAGATGGCCAGTTGCGATGCGCCCAAGCGCCGCCGATCCACGACATCTTGCATGAAATCCCGGGCCGCACCCACCGTCGCCCGCTGCCGGGAACGCTTGCAAAAGCGCAGAAATTCAAAAATCGCCAGCCGATACGCCTGTCGGTCCAAATCCCGAAGGCGGGCCTGGGCCAGCGCCTCCGCCCATTTGGGGAACCAAACGCCATCGGTTGACGAAAAAGGCTTCATAGAACAGTTTTGCAAAACGGAACTCACTTTAGGTTTAGAAATCTGTTATGACAAGCTCAATCTGCTAAGAACCAAGGCAGAAAACCGGGCCTGAACACAAGCAATCCATTGAAAATAAGATTGACACCATGGAAATCAAGGTCGAAAGTTGTGCAATGAATCACCCGGCAAACGTCCCAACAAGAGCGGTTGAGTTCGGGTGAATAATACTGTTAGACCTCGTCGCCACGCCATGAAAACATTTGTCGCTTTGATTTTGTCGTGCGTATCGGTTCTCGGCGCAGACACCGGCATTCGAGTTGTCACCACGGTCAAGACCAACGCCGAGACCGCCAGCATTTACACGACGGATGTTTTCACGCGAGACGGACAGACCAACCTCGTGAGCCGCACCAAGACCAAGGCAGGCGTCGAGCAGATTCGGATTCAGAAGTTTTACCACGCCGGAGTGCTTATCGGCGATTACGTTGCCATGAAGGATTCGTCCGGCTTTACCACCGAGGCCGGTATTCCTTATTCAGTTAGCTTTGAGTTTTGGCCGTCCAAGGATATTCGGTCGGCAGTGGTTGGCACGAAGGATGGCACGATTTTGGATGCGTTCACATGCACCAACGGCGTATTTACGCCGACGGATATTTCGGTTATCACAAAAGCCAACGGCATCACACAGGATTTACGGCCTTTGCTTTCACCTTCGCACGTCACGAATACGACGCCGGAGAATTTCGGGCGAGAGGTTGAGCAGTTTATCCAGAAGCACCAAGAGTGATTTATGAGGACGAGGTCTAACAGTCAAAGGAATGTAGTTAACCTGGAGTGAAGCGGGGAGAAGCACGGATAAGTGAGTAGGTTCCGCCGCTTCACTTCAGGTTAATTGCATTCCCGGTTGGACGCAGCCGCGTCGAAGGTTCAGCGGGTCAGTCGGAACGAGTTCTTCCTTTGCGGTTTGTTTTTGGAGCTACTGATTTGCGGTTGGGCGAACCGGCAGTCTTCGTCGGCACTTTGGGTGGGTAAGGCCCAAAGCCGGGGGTAGGGCGGAGAGTTACTCCGTTTTGTACTGACTAACCGGGCTGTTTTCGGGTTCGATTTCCCCTTTTGTGCAGAGACCACCTGAGGGCGAGTGGCGTCGTCCTGAACGAAAGCAGCAACTGGCGGTTGGGACAACATCAGGGCGGTTGTTTGGGCAGGAGCATGGGTTGGCCGGGCAGCCAGGAGCCGACCCGCCGCATCTGTTGGTGACATCGCGGGCAGAGCGGCCCGCACCGTTCCGGGAGCGGCTGCTCTGGCGTTGGTTCCACTGGCGACGTCAGTGGCGGGTGCCAGGCCGCCTGCTCGGCCGGCGTCAGCACGGGGCTTTCGCCCAACAAAGCCCGCACGCGGTTGGCCCGGACTTTGGCCGCCGGATGCAACCAGCCGAAGGTTCGCACCCGGGCGAAGCCACGCGGCAGGACGTGTTGCAAAAAGCGGCCCATCCAGGCCAGGGGCTCCAGCGTGATTACGGCGGGTCGGCCGGTTTTACTGTCGCGATAGTCCCAACGCACTTGGCCGTCGGGCTGAAGGAGCACGGATTTATTGCCCGTGGCGCTCTTGAACACGTAACGGGCCAGGTAACGCAGGGCGTTCTCCCCCGAACCGGCGGTCTGGCAACCGACGTTCCAATGCCGCTGCCAGACTTTGGCCGGGACTTGTAGATATAGGTCGGGGTGTTCCGCAGCAAGGCGGGCCTTAAACACGTTGCGGCAGCGGTCCCCGAGGGCTTTGTGGGAGAGCAGGAACTTTTTGGCACTCACCCAGCGGCGGCCGTCGGGGCTCAAGCCGCCGCCGGGTACGAGGTAATGAATATGCGGATGATAAACGAGCGTGCGCGACCAGGTATGGAGGACGCCGAGCAGGCCCAGTTGGGAGCCGAGCCGATGGGCGGCCAGGTCCTGCAAGGCCTGGGCGCTGGCGGCAAAGAGCAGCGCCAACGCGATTCGCTGGTGCGACCGGATAAAACTCCGCAGTTCTTCCGGCACGGTGAACGTCACCAGAAAATACGGCACAGGCAGGAGCAGGCGCACGCGCTGGCGTTGCAGCCAGTCGGCGGCGTCGGTCTGCCCGCACAGCGGACAATGCCGGTCGTTGCAGGAATGATAGCGGTAGTCAAAGCCCGGACAGGCCGGACACTGAAACAGTTCGCCGCCCAAAGCCGGGGTGCGGCAGGACAGGATCTTGCGCAAGACCTGTCGGTGCCGTTGCGGCATGGCCGGGCCAAATTGTTTCAGATATTCCGGCGCCAACTGCCGGAGCAGTTGATGCACTGTGAGGCGGACACCACCGGGGCCGGTGGCGGCGGGCCTCACAGGTTGCTCATGAAATTATTGAGTCGTTGCTGATGTTGGGTTTGGCACAGGCTGGTCAGGTGCGTGTAGACGACGGTGGCGGCGGGGCTTTTATGGCCGAGGTTGACTTGGATCTGGCGGAGGTTCTCGCCCTGTTCGAGCAAATGCGTGGCGTAACTGTGCCGCAGCGTATGGACATGCGCGGCCTTCTTCACGCCGCTGGCCAGGAGGGCCACGCGGAAACCGCGTTGCAGCGTGGCGCGGCAGATGGGAACGGTGGCGGTGGGCGCCCCCTGACCACCATGACCTTTGGCCGGGAAGAGCAGCGTGGGATGCCGATGCGTTTTCCAGTGTTCCCGCAGGCGCTGGAGGGTGATTTTGGGCAGCGGCACGTAGCGATCCCGATTACCCTTGCCACTGCGGATGTGCAGGAGCATGCGCTCGGCATCAATATCGCGGACTTCGAGGCGCAGGCCTTCGCCCAGGCGCAGGCCGCAGGAGTAAATGAGCAGCAGGCAGGCGTGCTGATCGGGCGCGGCCACCGCGGCGAGCACGCGGCGGACTTCCGCGGCGGAAAGCACCACCGGCAGTTTGAACTGGGGATCGGCCCGGACCAGCTTCAGTTCGTGGGGCCAGACGCGGTTGAGGGTTTTTTCCCAGAAGAGCTTGAAGGCGCAAATCACCTGGGTGCTGGTCTGGCGGGCGACCTGCTTGTGGGCCTTGAGGTGGATGCAATACTGGCGGAACTCCTCGGCCGAGATCAGTTCCGGCGACCGGACATAATGCTCACTGAGTTGACGGATACAGGCCAGATACGCTTCCTTGGTGCGCGGACTGAGCGGCAGGAGCGCCAGGTCGTCGGCAAAGGAATTTAGGATGGCGTGCGGGGAACTTTTTTTATATGCATAGGACTGTCGGTTGAACGTTGACGGTTAAAACGCGGTGCCAGCCCGTTAGCTGGCATCGCCTTTCCCCACCATCCGCGATAACCGAACCAAAACAAACACCAAAGCGTCCAATCATGCGAAGCCTGCCCCTCCCATTCCCCCGCCGCGCAGCGGCTTCGTCCAACACCGCGCTGGAGCCAACGCCGACTGCCCTTTGAGTTTATGGATGATTTTGATTTTAGCTTGATTTTCGAGTTGCGTGAACCTGCCGCCGGTCGGCGTGGCTCAGCTTGTTTCGTTAGGCCGATTCGCCATTCGATAGATGAGACCATTATTTACAATTCATGCCGGAGAGTATCTGGTTGGGGAGCACATCGAGCGCACGTTCCCCGACTGGCATATTTGGCTTCCGTCC
>JBKQUF010000093.1:0-7566 GCA_052140285.1 Limisphaerales bacterium
CCGGTTCCGTGGAGTCACGGAAGATTGAATGATTGAAGGTCGGAGTTCACGCAAGATCGAAGCGATCAAGGTTCATCACTTTGTGCCAGGCCGCGACAAAGTCGTGGACGAACTTCATCCCGGCGTCGGCACTTCCATAGACTTCAGCCAGGGCGCGGAGTTGTGAGTTTGAACCAAAGACGAGATCAACCCGCGTGCCGGTCCACTTGAGTTTGCCCGTTTTGCGGGCGCGGCCTTCAAACACGTCCGCGTCCGGCGAAACCGGCTTCCACTCCGTGCCCATGTCGAGCAGGTTCACGAAGAAGTCGTTGGTGAGCGCCTCCGGCCGCTTGGTGAAGGCGCCGTGCCGCGCCCCTCCAAAGTTGGTTTTCAGAACGCGCAGGCCTCCCACGAGCGCCGTCATTTCCGGCGCGGTCAGCGTCAGCAGTTGCGCCTTGTCCACCAGCAGCGCCTCCGCCGACAGGGTGTATTTGCCCTTGAGATAATTGCGGAAGCCGTCGGCGATGGGTTCGAGCACGGCGAAGGATTCGACGTCGGTCTGTTCCTGGGAGGCGTCCATGCGTCCCGGCGTGAAGGGAACGGTCACTTTGTGGCCGGCATTCTTCGCCGCTTGCTCGACACCCGCGCAACCGGCCAGAACGATTAAATCGGCCAGCGAGATTTTCCTGCCGCCAGACTGCGCGCCATTGAACGCGCTCTGGACGCCTTCCAGCGTCTTGAACACATTCGCGAGTTGGGCCGGCTGGTTGACTTCCCAATCCTTCTGCGGGGCCAGACGAATGCGGGCGCCGTTGGCGCCGCCGCGCTTGTCGGAGCCGCGGAACGTGGAGGCCGCCGCCCACGCGGTGGAAACCAGTTGCGAGATGGACAGGCCGGACGCCAGGATTTTGCCTTTCAGCAGGGCCATTTCCCCGGGGCCGATTAATTTGTGATTCACCGCGGGAATGGGGTCCTGCCAGAGGAGTTCCTCCGCGGGAACCTCCGGGCCGAGATAACGCGCGCGCGGGCCCATGTCGCGGTGCGTCAGCTTGAACCACGCCCGCGCGAAGGCGTCGGCGAGCTGATCCGGATTCTCCATGAAGCGCCGCGAAATTTTTTCGTAAACCGGGTCGAACCGCAATGACAAGTCGGTGGTCAACATGGCGGGCCGGCGTTTTTTCGAGGGATCGTGCGCGTCCGGAATCGTTGCTTCGGCTCCCTTCGCCACCCACTGATGCGCCCCCGCCGGGCTTTTGGTCAATTCCCATTCGTACTTGAACAGGTTTTCCAGGAAGTAATTGCTCCACCTTGTCGGCGTCTGGGACCAGGTCACTTCCAGGCCGCTGGTGATCGTGTCACCGCCCTTGCCCGTGCCGAAGCTGCTCTTCCAGCCCAAGCCCTGCTGTTCGAGGCCGGCCGCTTCCGGCTCAGGCCCCACGTGGGACGCCGGCCCGGCGCCATGGGTTTTGCCGAACGCATGGCCGCCGGCGATAAGCGCCACCGTTTCCTCGTCGTTCATCGCCATGCGGGCGAAGGTCTCGCGAATATCCCGCGCGGCGGCGACCGGATCGGGATTCCCGTTCGGGCCTTCCGGGTTGACGTAAATCAGCCCCATCTGCACGGCGGCGAGCGGATTTTCGAGATTCCGGTCGCCGGAGTAGCGTTTATCGCCCAGCCAGGTCTTCTCGGCGCCCCAATAGACGTCTTGATCCGGCTCCCAGACATCCTCGCGACCGCCTCCAAAACCGAACGTTTTGAATCCCATCGTTTCCAAGGCGACATTGCCGGTCAGGATGATCAGGTCGGCCCATGAAATCTTGCGGCCATACTTCTGCTTGATCGGCCAGAGCAGGCGGCGCGCCTTGTCCAGGCTGACGTTGTCCGGCCAACTGTTGACCGGCGCGAAACGCTGCTGTCCCCGGCCGCCGCCACCGCGGCCGTCACCGGTGCGGTAAGTGCCGGCGCTGTGCCATGCCATGCGAATAAACAAACCT
Source organism: Limisphaerales bacterium (assembly GCA_052140285.1). Taxonomy (GTDB): domain Bacteria; phylum Verrucomicrobiota; class Verrucomicrobiia; order Limisphaerales; family UBA11358; genus UBA11358. The sequence continues at coordinate 1,974 of JBKQUF010000093.1, forward strand.
CCGTAGTGGCCGAAGTCCGCCGGCCACCAGTCCTGCGAGTCGGTCATCAGCGCGGCGAGGTCTTTTTTCACCGCCGCCAGGTCGAGGCTCTGGAATTCTTTTGCGTAGTTGAAGTCTCCGCCCATCGGATTGGACTTGGAGGAATGCTGGCGCAGGAGTTCGAGCATCAACTGGTTCGGCCACCAGTCGCGGTTGGACGCGCCGCCTTCGGCAGTGTGATGAAAAGGGCATGTGGCTTCAGTTGACATAAGAATGATATGGTTTGGTTGTTACAGTTCGCAAAGTTTACGCCGATGGTCAACAAAGGAAAATACAGAATGCAGAATGCAGAATGAAGAGCAAAAAAGCGGAGAGCCGCCGCTACGCCAACCGCGGACCCTCACCTCACCATGAACCTCAAGGGACAAGAAGGGCGGGCGGCGATCATTCTCACCCCTCACCCTCAATCCCTCTCCCCGTTGCGGGAGAGGGAGGAAGCTATTGGACGCGTCAAGGAACTTTTGGGGTTCAGGGGGACAACAAAAAAGGCGCGGATTTCTCCGCGCCTTGTCGCATTGGTAAAACCGTTGGCTTGGCAAACTCCCGTTTACGTCACGCGTTATAGGAGCCGCTGAAGGTGGTGCCGCCCTTGCCGGTCCAGTTCGTATGGAAGAATTCGCCGCGCGGCTTGTCAATCCGTTCATACGTGTGCGCGCCGAAATAATCCCGCTGCGCCTGCAACAGGTTCGCCGGCAAAACCGCGTTCCGGTACTGATCGAAAAATGACAGCGCCGTGCTGAACGCGGGGGCCGGAATGCCCTTCTTCGCCGCCGCCGCCACCACGTTACGCCAGCCTTTCTGGCAGCGCTTGATTTCGCCGCGGAAATAATCATCCAGCAGCAAGTTCAGCAGTTTCGGATTGTGATCGTAGGCTTCCTTGATTTTGCCCAGGAACCGCGAGCGGATGATGCACCCGCCGCGCCACATCAACGCCACGCCTCCCATGTTCAGGTTCCAATGATATTCCGCCGCCGCCGTCTGCATCAGCATGTAACCCTGCGCATAGGAAATGATTTTCGACGCGTACAGCGCGTCGCGGATGTCGTTGATGAACGCCTTTTTCTTGACGTCGTTTTTGGCGACGGACAAAACCGGGCGGGGTCCCTTCAATTTCCGCGCCGCCTTCACGCGCTCGTCCTTCAACGCGGAAACACAGCGCGCATACATCGCCTCGGCGATCAGCGTGACCGGCATTCCCAAATCCGCGCTGTTCTGGACGGTCCATTTGCCGGTGCCTTTCTGGCCGGCGGCATCCAGAATTTTATCCACCAGCGGCGCGCCGTCGGTGTCTTTGAAGGCCAGAATGTCGCGGGTGATTTCAATCAGATAGGAATCCAGTTCGCCCTTGTTCCACTCGGCAAAAACCTCGTGCATTTCCGGCGCGCTCATCCCCAGGCCGTTTTTCAGGATGTTGTAGGCCTCGCAGATTAACTGCATGTCGCCGTACTCAATCCCATTGTGAACCATTTTCACGTAATGGCCCGCGCCGTTTTCGCCGACCCAATCGCAGCAGGGGACATTGTTTTCAACCTTGGCCGCAATTCCCTGGAAAATCTCTTTCACATGGGGCCACGCCGCCGGCGATCCGCCCGGCATGATGCTGGGGCCGTGACGCGCCCCTTCTTCGCCACCGCTCACGCCCGTTCCGACATACAACAACCCCTTGCCTTCCACATATTTTGTCCGGCGAATCGTGTCTTCAAACAGGGAATTTCCGCCGTCGATGATGATGTCTCCCGCTTCCAGATGGGGCAGCAGGTGTTCGATGAACTCGTCCACCGCATTGCCCGCCTTGACCATGAGCATGACCCGGCGGGGTTTTTTGAGCAGCTTGACCAGTTCCTCCAGCGAATGCGCGCCGATGATCTTCGTGCCTTTCGCTTCGTTGGCGAGGAAATGATCCACTTTTTCGACGGTGCGATTGAATGCCACCACGGTAAAACCGTGGTCGTTCATATTGAGAATAAGGTTTTGGCCCATGACGGCCAGTCCAATGACTGCAATGTCAGCTTGTGCGTCCATATAAATTTAATTTAACGATTCGCGCGATTTGCGCTTCTTGTTTTTGAACCAAAGAGGCGGAAACGTTATCCGTTTCCCCAATCATCGTAAATCGTAAATCAACGCGTGGTGACGAACCAGCGGTTTTTTGGCGCAAGCCAGCCATCGATTGCGTCCCCGCAATAAAACATTGATTCTTTCGGGAGGTTTTATGAAAATCATACTATGCGAAAGGTCATCATCTCCTGCCTTTTGATTTCGGCCTGCTTTCTGAGCGCCCTGGCCCAGAGCTTTTCCATCAACTGGTATAAAATCTCCGGCGGCGGCGGAACGAGCACCGGCGCCACCTACCAGGTCACCGGCACCATCGGCCAGCCGGACGCGAGCGGAGCCATGAGCGGCGGCAATTATTCCGTCACCGGCGGGTTCTGGAGTTTGATTTCGGTCGTGCAGACCGCCGGTGCGCCCACACTTTACATCGGCCATTCCGGCCAGACCGTCACCGTTTATTGGCAGGACGTGGCTGGCTGGACCTTGCAGCAGAACAATAACCTGGCCGCGCCCGCCAGTTGGTCGCCCAGCGGCGGCGTGACCACGGCCAACGGGACCAACTACTTGAACGTCGTTGCGCCCGCCGGCAATTTGTTTTTCAAGTTGAGCAACCAATAACTTCGGTTGCCGCATTGACGCCGCCCGGCCTGGCGCTTAATTTTCCTCCATGAGTGAAATCACCTTTCACGTTGAGCCTTGCGCTGTAACCGGCGGTTACGTCGCGCGCTGGGACGCGCCTAGCGGAGGTGGCATCACCACGCAGGGCGACTCATTTGCGGAACTGGATACGATGATCGCCGATGCCGTCGGCGGTTATTTCGAGCCGGATGAACGGCCCAAACGCGTCCGTTTACATTTCTCCAAAGACCCGGTTCTTCCCGTGGCGTGAAAATTCCACGCGATGTCAACGGGGTTGAGGCTGTTCGCGCCTTGAAACGTTTCGGCTTTATTCAAATTCGCCAAACCGGCTCGCATCTGATTCTTCGTAAGAACGAACTCACCGTCGCGGTTCCGCAACATAAACCTCTCAAGCCCGGAACGCTCAAAGGCGTTATCGAGCAGGCCGGTTTAACTCTGGAAGAATTTGTCCGGGAACTCTAATCTTTCGGCGTGTCTTTGCTCGAAGTCAAAAATCTGAAAGTGCATTTTCCCGTGAAATCCGGGATGTTCAGCCGCGCCCACGAAGCGGTGAAGGCGGTGGATGACGTCAGCTTCACCATCGCCCCGGGCGAAACGGTGGGGTTGGTGGGCGAAAGCGGTTGCGGCAAAACCACCCTCGGCCGCGCCATCATCCGCCTCGTCGATCCCACCGCCGGCGCCATTCTTCTGGATGGCGAGGACATCACCACCATGCGCGGCGCGCCCTTGCGCGCCCGGCGGCGGAAGTTCCAGATGATTTTCCAGGACCCTTACGGTTCGCTCAACCCGCGCATGACCGTCGAGCAAATCGTCGGCGAAGCCCTGGACATCCATAAACTGACGGACAGCAAATCGGCGCGGCAAAAACGAATCGCCGAATTGTTGCAGGCGGTCGGACTGGACGCGGTCTATGCGCAGCGTTATCCCCACGAATTCAGCGGCGGCCAGCGCCAGCGCATCGGCATCGCCCGCGCCCTGGCGGTCGAGCCGCGGCTGATCATCTGCGACGAACCGGTCAGCGCCCTCGATGTTTCCGTCCAGGCGCAGATCATCAACCTGTTGCGCGATTTGCAGCAGCAACGCGGCATCGCCTATCTGTTCATCGCGCACGATTTGGCCGTGGTGGAACACATCAGCCATCGCGTGCTGGTGATGTATCTCGGCAAGATCGTAGAAGCCGCCGAAGCCAAAGCCCTGATTCGCGATCCGCAACATCCCTATACCCAGGCCTTGATTTCCGCCGTGCCGGAAGTGGACCCGGAGACCAAACGCCGGCGCATTGTTCTGCCGGGCGACGTGCCTTCGCCCATTCATCCGCCCAGCGGCTGCCCCTTTCATCCGCGCTGTCCCATTGCCCAAATACCCAAATGCCGGGAGGAGTTTCCGGAATTTCGCGAAGTGAAAAAGGAGGTCTTCGCCGCATGCCATTTCGCCGGGACGAAGATTCCGTCGTAGCGGCAGGCGTCATCGCCTGCCGTCGAGCCGCCGCTTCCAGCGCGGCGGAATCAATATCCATTGCGCGGATGGGTCCCGACTTGGATAACAATGAAAATTTCGAGGCGTTTTTCCGGGCGGCTGGAAGCCCGCCCTCCACGTCAGGCCGGAGGCCCGACGCTACAAGCGCGTCTTCTGCGCAAGAATTGCGCGGAGAGCGGCGGCCAGTGAGCAGCAATTACGCAGTGCGCCGCGGGGTTTTCCAACGAATCGCCTTATTTCTCGCTTGGTACGCGACTTGCGCTACCTGCAAGTCGCAGCCTCAGATACCACAATGGTGTCTGGGCTTTAAACTGTAAAAGTACAACAACCAAAAAGAGTAAATATGAAAATGACTAAACTGTGTGTGATCTGCGGGGCTGTTGCCGCTCTATTATTGAGTGCGGGCAACGTTTCCGCACAAGACAACGGCGGTGGTGGTGGCGGTGGATTCGGTGGCGGCGGCCCTGGCGGCGGTGGCGGCGGTTTCGGCGGCGGCGGTGGTGGCTTCGGCGGCGGCAATTTCGATCCCGCGGCGATGCAGCAGCGGATGCTGGATAATATCCGCACCCAGCTCAATTTCACCAACGACACTGATTGGAACGCGGTCCAACCGCTGGTCCAGAAGGTATTGGATGCCCAGACCGCACTGCGCGGCTTCGGCGGCGGCGGACGGATGATGTTCGGCCGCGGCGGACGTGGCGGCGGCAATGGCGGTCCTGGTGGTGGCAATGGCGGCGGACGCCGTGGCGGCATGTTCGGCGGCACTCCGGCCCCGGAACAAACCGCATTGCAGACGGCAGTTGAAAACAACGCGCCGGCCGACCAGCTCAAGGACCTGCTCGCCAAATATGAAGCAGCCCGCGCAGCCAAGCAGGGCGCGCTAAAATCGGCGCAGGACAATTTGCGCGGGGTGTTGACAGTTCCGCAGGAAGCCTCGGCCACGTTGCTGGGACTCCTCGAATAACAAACCAAATACAAAAAGAAGCTGACGGTCATGAGTGAAACAATTGTCCAGGATCCCAAACCGCTGCTGGAGCGAATGGTCGCCAACCGGCAATTGTCGGCCATCGACGCGCAGTTATTGCTCCGCGAAAAGTCGCGAGTTCAAACCGAGGACGAAGTCCTGCGCTGGCTTGCGCAGGAATATGGTTTGACCTACACGACCCTCGATGACGTGGATCCCGACCGCCAGCTTCTTTCCCTTTTCCCGGCGCGCATTCTCCTGAAGGAGGAGTTGCTGCCTCTCAAACGCGACAACGGCACGGTGGAAGTCGCCACCAGCCGCCTGTTCGCCACCCAGGGACTCGACGCGCTTAAAACGATGACCGGCTTGAGCCTCAAGCCGGTCATTGCTTCCTCCGAAGCCATCCAGCGCGAAATCAAGAAA
>JBKQUF010000094.1:0-7153 GCA_052140285.1 Limisphaerales bacterium
TCCAAATTTCGGTGGAAGTCCCGTTTCCATGGATGCGGAGAATGGGGCAGAACGTGCTCCATTCATACCACCGGGTCAGGAGTTCATTGTAAACAGGCGAGGTGTATTGATTGCGCGGATGAAAAAAACCGCCGGTGTCGGTGGTCCAATACGGCAGGCCGGTGATCGAGAAATTCAAACCGCCGCGAATTTGCCGCGCAAAGGTCGTCCAATCGCCGCGGATGTCGCCGGACCAAACCGCGGCGGCGTAACGTTGCTGGCCGAGGTAACCATTGCGCGACAGGATGACGACCCGCTTGCTGGAATCCGTGCCGCGCTGGCCTTGATAAGTGGCTTCGCTGGCAAAGAGCGGGTAGGAATTGCGGACGCGATTGGCCGAGCCGAGAAAAGTTTGGACATCGTTGACAGAATTTCCGTCATCGCCCGGCTCGGTCGCATCCTGCCACCAGGCATCAACGCCGATGCTGAAGAAGGCCTGGTCCATGTATTGCCAACGGACGCGGCGAACGGCTGGATTATAAACGTCCATCCATTGCGAACCCGGAATCAGGCCATGGGGCATCGACGCCAGCACGTGACCAACGGTGCCGCTGGGATTTGACCACACCGAAATCATGTATTTGAAATGATTGGTGTGAAGTTCCGCGATCATGTTCGTGGGATCGGGATAATGGCTCAGGTCCCACTGATAAGCGCCCCAGCCGTGGTTGCCCCAATATTGCCAGTCTTGAACAATGAAATCCACGGGGATTTGGTCGGCGCGAAATAGAGCGGCCGCGTCCAGGATTTGCTCCTGGCTGGAGTAACGTTCACGGCATTGCCAGAAGCCGTAGGCCGCTTTGGGAAACAGCGGCGCATCACCCGTGGCCTGGCGGTAGCCGGCAACGATCTGATCGGCGGTCGGGCCGTAGAAAAAGTAGTAATCAATCGCATCGCCAACTTCGGAACGGAAGGTCGTCGTGTTGCCCAGCGGCCGGGCGTAAATTTTCGCGTCCCGGCCGCCGCCGAGAAGAGTTACGGTGCAAGCCGTGTTGGCCGGCAACGTGATTTTCCCGCTAATGGTGTAAGGGACCCACATGTTCGTGATGGCGGCCACGGTTTGGCCGTTGACCTGCACGCCAATCTCTCCGCGGCGATTGCCGTCTTTGACGAAGAAGACATAATCGCCGGCGTCGGTGGTGGTGTAAGCGCCGGATTGGTCGGTCAACGCCACTTGCGTGTCAGCGGGATTGAAATCCGTCAACGAGGCGTTGTTCCACAGCAAACCGTATCCGTAACTGGACACAATCATCGGGATGGAAATCTGGGTGTTCAACTGCCGGAGTTGCTGCGGCATCCCGCGCCAGTTCCAAATGCCCTCCTGAAACTGGCCGAGGCCGTACAGAAATTCATCCGGCGGACTCACAAAAGTTTGCTCCGGTTGATAGGAGGACTCGCCGTTGACCGTCACCGGAGCCGTTGTTTTGCCGCCATCGGCGGGTTCGGCCAGGAGCAGATTGCCCGACGCATCGAAAAACGCCACCGCCCCGGTCGCCTTGTCCACGGCGACCTTCAGCTTGCGCGTGGTGACGGTCACCTTGCCGTTCGCATCGGCAACTTTGACTTTTGTGGAGGGCCAGGAATGATTTGTGACCACGAAATCTTGTCCCGCCGGCAGGGTTGCGGTGGGTGAATACATCACGCGCACGATGCTGTCGGAACAGACCGTCAGCTTCATTGTTCCCGGCGACATCGTAAGCGTCACGCCGTCTCCCTCTTTATGGAAGGATTGAACGGGAATGGGGGTGGCGGACGCGGATAATGCCATCGCGCAGGCAGCGATGATAACACCGGCACGTTTGGCGGGTTTGCTTGAAAAGCTCATTAATAAATTCATGTTAATTCTCTGAAGTTCCCCGTGGCTCAAAAAGTCGGCATCATGATTAATGAGCGTAGTCGGCAGAAGCCATTGGGTATAATTCTATCCATAGCTTACACAAATCTGCGCACGCCAGTATATGACAACCGTCATATTGAGTAGGACTTGGCAAACATGCGAATGTTTTAAGTCAATTTCACCTGAGTTGTTTGAGTGCCGCATTCGCCAGGAAAACAATCTGTCGATGGAGGTTCTTTTTGCTCTCACATATAACACTAGTGGAATAACGTTTATATGAAAGCCCGCGCCCTCCGATTATTTTTTTCCGCCACCTTAATGTGTTTTTCACTTCAACTTTCAGCCCAACCTCAACTGACGGGCAGCGCCATGGCGCCCGCCGAGCCGTTGAGCCTGTGGTATCGGCAGCCGGCGACGCAGTGGCTCGAGGCGCTGCCCATCGGCAATGGACGAATCGGCGCGATGGTTTTTGGCGGCATCAACGAGGAGTGGCTCCAGTTGAATGAAGACACGCTCTGGGGTGGCGGCCCTTATGATCCCGTCAACCCCCAAGGTAAAGCCGCCTTGCCGCAAGTGCGCCAGTTGGTGTTTGACGGCAAATATCGCCAGGCCGGGGATCTTATCAACCAAAAAGTCATCTCCCGCCCGTCCAGCGAGATGCCGTATGAAACCGCGGGCAATTTGGCGATCGAATTTCCCGATTCCGCCTCGGCGGAAAATTACCGCCGCGATCTGAACCTGGACACCGCCGTGGCGGGAGTTGAATACACCGTCAACGGGGTTCACTTCTCGCGCCAGGTTTTTGCCAGCCCGGTGGACCAGGTAATCGTCGTCCACCTCACGGCGGACAAAAAAGGCTCGATTTCATTTGCCACCGGATTCAACACGCCGCAAAAAGTCACGGTTGAAACCGAGTCCGGAAACACCGTGGTGATGCGCGGGACAAACGGGAGCGCGAGCGGAATCAAGGGAGCGTTGAAATTTCAGGTGCGCGCCCGCGTGCTGACCGACGGTGGCACAATCAGCGCCAATACCAATTCCATTGCGGTCACAAATGCCAATTCGGCCACCATTCTGATTGCCCTGGCGACCAGCTACAAAAGTTACGATGACGTGAGCGGGGATCCGGAAAAGATTGTCAAAGGCCAAATCGCCGCCGCCGCGCGCAAAAACTTTAACGAGCTGCTCGCCCGGCATGTCAAGGAACATCAACGGCTGTTCCGGCTGGTTTCCCTTGATGTGGGCCACAGTGACGCCATGCAGTTGCCGACCGACGAACGGATTCAGAATTTTCAGAATGGCAACGATCCCCAGTTCGCCGCGCTTTACTTTCAATTCGGACGTTACCTGCTGATCAGTTCTTCGCGCCCGGGCGGCCAGCCGGCGAATTTGCAAGGCCTGTGGAACAACAGCATGAACCCGCCGTGGCAGAGCAAATACACCATCAACATCAACACCGAGATGAATTACTGGCCGGCGGAGCAATGTAACTTGGGCGAATGCGTGGAGCCGCTCATTTCAATGATCAGTGACCTTTCAGTGACCGGCGCGCGCACCGCGCAGGAATTGTACGGCGCGGGTGGCTGGGTTGCCCACCATAATACCGACCTTTGGCGCGCCACCGGCCCGATTGACTTCGCGGATTCGGGGATGTGGCCCAGCGGCGGCGCGTGGTTGTGCGACCATTTGTGGGACCATTACGAATACAATCCCGACAAGGCATATTTGAAGAAGGTTTATCCCGTTATGCGCGGTGCTGCTCAATTCTTCCTCGACACCCTGGTGGAAGATCCCACCAACCACTGGCTGGTGACCAATCCGTCCGTTTCGCCGGAGAACACGCATCCGGGCGGTTCAGCGGTGAGTGCCGGGCCGACGATGGACCTGGAGATTTTGCGCGACTTGTTTGGCAACACCATCAAGGCGGCGGAAATTCTCGGCGTGGACTCCGATTTCCAGAAAAAACTTGCCGACACTCGCTCGCGCCTGGCGCCGTTGCAAATCGGTTCCGCGGGACAGCTTCAGGAATGGCTCCAGGATTGGGATTACCAGCCGGGGGTGGATGTTCATCATCGTCACGTGTCGCATCTGTACGGGCTTTATCCGAGCTGGCAAATCAATGTTTTTGACACGCCGAAACTCGCGGCGGCGGCGCAGTTTTCCCTGGTTAAGCGTGGCGATGAATCCACCGGCTGGGCCACGGCCTGGCGGATCAACCTATGGGACCGCCTGCATGATGGCGACCATGCCTATAAGATTCTGCAATTCCTGCTAAGTCCGGGCCGCACCGCTAACGACATGTTCGACCTTCATCCGCCATTTCAAATTGACGGCAATTTCGGCGGCGCGGCCAGTATTGGAGAAATGTTGCTGCAGAGCCGCCCATTGGAGACGGCGGGTGCCGCGGAGAATTTTGAAATTGAAGTGCTGCCGGCGTTGCCGTCGGCCTGGCCCAAGGGAAGCGTGACGGGCTTGCGAACGCGGGGCGGGTTCGAGGCGGACATCACTTGGGATGGAGGAAAGCTGACCGCGATCAAAATCCGCTCGGTTGGCGGGCGCTCGACAACCGTCCGGTATGGCGACCGCACGGCGGAAATCAAACTGAAGCCCGGCGGCGCCATTCAATTGAATGCCGAACTTCAACCGGTGACCACTACCTGATCAGGCCCAAGCCCATCGGGATTGCTTTCTTTTCGCCATGATGCATCGATGAAAGCGGGCGGCTCAACACGGGTTGCCTGGACATGCTCCGTGGTAAAGTCCCCCTTCGTATCGCGTTGAATTGTTTATGCGGTATTGTGTAAACTCCGCTCGGTCACGATGACGACCATCAGATGCGCAGCAGTTATGCTTTGTCGCCTGCATTTTTTGCGCTAAATTAACCTGACAGTCCATGCGCCGCGAAAACAAGAACACCGTCCTTCCCGCAGCGAGTTTCTTTTTTGGTTCCGTGGCCGGATTCTTCTTCGCTGTAATCTTTGTTCCAAGCCTTCTGGCGCAGCCGGCCATTCCGTCGGAGCTGCCTTCCGGGATTCCAGTGCTGGCCACGAATCTTCAGCAGTTGTCCGAACTCCTCGGCACTTCCCCGCGAATGATTGCGGACGTGAATCTGGATGTCCTTGTTTGTGCGGCGAGCCGGGCGGAGATCGGGGCGGTGGCGGTAACCGACAAAACGGGAAGCGAACTTCTGGAATTGGGACCCCGGGGCGCGGCAATCCTGCCCGGTGAGATCATCCATATCGAAGGGCGGGGCTGCCTGCTGCGACGACGGGAAATTGGAATCGAGATCACCAAGGCGCCGGACCTTGACGATGACGGCGTTCATGCGCTCCATCAGGTCTCTGCGGAGGTGAATCTCACCGCCGGACCGCACCCTTTTCAATTGGATTCCTTTAATCTTTTCGGCGGACATGGGTTGGATTTAACGTGTCGTTTGCCGGATGGGTCGGTACAGGCGGTAGAACGTTTTTTGGCCAGACCCGGTGGCGAGGATGCGGTCGAATCCAATATGGTTGCCGGGTTGACGGGGGCATATTACGAAGGCTATTGGTTGAATGTGCCGGACTTTCCGCTGCTGGAACCCGTCAAAATAATGACCACGACCAACTTTAATCCAATCCCTGGGCGGCAACGAGCACTATCCGGGATTCGCTTTAATGGTTTTTTCTCAGCTCCAATGTCTGGAAAATACACGTTCACTCTGGAATCGGACGACGGCAGCCTGCTTTTTTTGGACTCGCCTGAAATTCCGTTGGCGATGGTCGGCCATAAGGATGTTCCGTCTCCAAATGTCTCATCATTGCACGCGCCCATGGCTGACGCCAAAGCGCCTCAATGGATGAGTGTGGAAGGCCGGGTGGATTTCGTATCCAGAATGGGCAAAGGGTTGCGGTTCGAGCTTCGGTCGCAACCCGATTCCATTTGGGTGATGGTGGCCGATGACCAGGAACCGGACGCGGAGCGTTTGCTAAATTCCCGAATCCGTGTGACCGGCGTTGGTCGGGCGGTAATGGCTCCGAATCGGGACCGGGTGCTCGGAGAATTATCGGCGGCCACCTCTGACGAAATCACGATTCTGCAGGAATCAGCGGGAGTGACCGCCACTTCCGGCTCCGCCCCAACGCTGACAACGGTTGAGCAGATTCAAAGCCTGACCAAGGAAGAAGCCGCCCGCCATTTGCCGGTCACGATACAAGGTGTGGTGACCAGCCTCGTCCCCGGCATTTTCCACTACATGTCGGTGCAGGATGAAACCCGCGGCATCTTCGTCAGTCCCGTCCCGTCGGCGGGGTCAGCGGCCATTGCCGGGCAGTTTTGCGTGGTGACCGGTTACACCGACGCGGGTGATTTCGCCCCGATGGTCGTGGCCCGGGAGGTCGTGGTTCTGGGGAAGGGACAAATGCCGCCGCCGGCGCGTCCCACGTGGAATGAGCTAATCAATGGCAGCATGGATGCCCAATGGGTTGAACTGCAAGGGTTGGTCACCGCGGTCCAGACCAACACTCTGGCGCTCCTGCTTCCCGAAGGGGAAGTCCAGATTGACGCAGAGGCTTATTCCGAGTCCCAACTGAAGACTTTCGTAAATGCGGAGGTCCGAATTCGCGGCGCGCTCTTTGCGATCTGGAACACCAACCGCACGGTCCAGGTGGGTCATCTGTTGATGCGTAATGTGATGATCGACATTGATGCTCCCGCGCCAAGCAATCCATTTGACGCGCCGCTAAAGAGGTGGGGTGAGCTTTATCAGTTCGACTCCCGCGCGACGCCATTCCAGCGGGTGAAAGTTCGGGGAACGGTGATCTATGCGGATTCAAGACGGGTTTTCATCATGGATATGGCACGCGGGATTTGTGTTTTGCCCGTCGAATCAACGAACGTGGAGTTTGGGGAAGAGGTCGAGGTCGTCGGTTATCCCGATATCACCGGTCCCGCGCCGGTGTTGCGGGAGTCAATTCTTCGTAAAACCGGTAGGAAAGACGCCCCCCCCCTCCGCATCTCGGATGGAAGCGAATGGATCCTGGATAACGCCGATTCGACGCTGGTGCGAATATCAGCGACGCTGATGGGAATGCATTCGGAACAGGATTCGCGCGTTTTGGAAATGAACGCCCATGGGCATTTGTTTTTCGCTTACCTGCCGGACACGGAGGAATCCGCCTCCCTGCGAATCGGCAGCCAGTTGGCGCTTACCGGCGTTTACGTTGAAAAATCAACAAGGTGGTCCCAGGGCGGCAATCCCAACGGGTTCGAGTTGCTGTTGGAATCTCCGGCGCAATT
>JBKQUF010000095.1:0-18455 GCA_052140285.1 Limisphaerales bacterium
GCTGGAAAAACTGGGCCTGATCAAACTTTTCGCCACTGTGCCGCAATGGGCTTTGTAGCCAGACAAAAACCGGAAACCGCCGGTTTTACTGGCCTTTTTGAAAATCTCCGAGGAAGTTAGGTTAGCGTTGGCGGACACCAAATGGGTTTGAAAGATTCAAGGGATGGATTCCCAATTTTCATTTCCGCTGTGAAGCAAGTTCAGCCGGAGATTTGGGTGTTTGAAAATGTCCGGGGCGTGCTTTATAGCAACCGCTGGTATTTTGAGCAGATTCTTGAAGCTTTGAAGGCTTTGAATTACGTCATCGAGGTTCGTCTGGTCAATGCCGTGAATTATGGCGTGCCGCAGAATCGCGAGCGCGTAATTGTCGTTGGGCATCGTGGCGAGTTCCAGTTTTTTGCCGAAGAACCAAATCGTCTGACGGCAGGCGAGGCGCTTGGGGCATGGATGTTTCAAGCACCGCCAGAATCCAAGTTTCTCACGCCGAGCATGGATGAATACGTTGCCAAATATGAACGTGCTTCCTTTTGCATCCGCCCGCGCGACCTTTATCCCGATCAGCCTGCCCGCACGGTGACCTGCCGGAATCTTGCCGGCGCGACCGGCGATATGCACCGCATCCGCCTGCCGGATGGCCGCCGCCGCCGCCTTTTTGTCCACGAGGCCGCCAGATTGCAAAGCTTTCCAGACTGGTTTGAGTTTAGCGGCGGTGAAACGAGCCAGTTCAACCGGATTGGCAATGCAGTTGCGCCATTGCTGGCATGGCATCTGGCTGGCTCGGTAAAAAAATATCTCGCCACCACCAAACGGCTCACTTCGGGTGAAATTCTCTACCGGAATCTGCCCGACCAGTTTGCACTGCCGCTTGAATTCAAGGAATCAAACGAAATGAGAATACCAACCTTTGTCATTAATCCGGACAAGCCTGCCAAGCTTGTGAAACTCTTCAACGAGTCGCTGCTGATTTTGTCCAAGCTGGGTATTCCGTTGGATGGCTTGAAACCGCGCGAACTGGAAAAGATGGCAATGGCATTTCTGGCCGTGGCGGATGTCAAACGGAGTGCCGACTGGTCGAAAGCACGCCTGCGCGAGGGCAAAGACACGCTCAAATCACGCGACATCATTGCGTATCTGAACGAACACTTTCAGGAAAAAATCTCGATGGGTTCCTACGATGACATTCGGCGGAAAGATTTGAAGCTGCCGGTCGTGGCCGGGATCATCATTGCCAGCGCTAACAAACCAAACGCCGCCCGCAATGACCCCACGCGCGGTTATTCTTTATCGCCCGAATACGTTGAACTCATCAAGTGCTTTGGGCAACCGGACTGGTTGGAAGCAACCGAGGAATTTATGGCTGACAGACCCACGTTGGCCGAACGCTTGGATGCCGCGCGCCATATTGGACTCGTTCCAATAAAGCTGCCGGATGGAACAACAATTGAATTTAGTCCCGGCGAACACAATCTTTTGCAAAAAGCCATTATCGAACATTTCCTGCCGCGATTCGGTTATGGTGCGGAAGTCCTTTACATTGGCGATACCGCGAAGAAATTCCTTGTCCGCGATGCAGCAAAACTAAAAGCGTTGAAATTCTTTGAACTTGAACATGGAGAATTGCCGGACATCGTCGCCTATTCGGAAAAGAAGAACTGGCTTTTCTTGATTGAAGCGGTTCACAGCTCCGGGCCAATTTCACCCATTCGCCTTTTAGAATTGAAACGGCTGGCCAAGGAATGCACGGCAGACATAGTTTTTGTTACGGCGTTTCTTACTCGCGATATTTTTAGAAAATTTGCACCCGACATAGCCTGGGAGACGGAAGTTTGGATTGGCTATGAGAAAGCGGCCATCTATAATTTCGCCTTTGAACGGTTAAAGTTGGATGTGCCAATCAGTTCGCTCAAAGAGCTTGGCGAACAGAATTTGAAAAAGCTTTATGACATCGTGTTCAGAATGAAATAACGATTTGTATGGCTCTCATTCAATGTCACGAATGCAACGGACAGATCAGCGACCATGCCACGGCAGTTGCATTGAATATCCCGGCGCGATTGATCACGTGATCAATCGCGGCGGAAGATTGCCGGAAAAAAAGCGGGGTATTGCCCTCATTTTCTGCATTCTTACTTCTTCCTTCAGCCTTCATTTTATGTTGCCCAGCAACATTACACTTTAGTCGTTCCGTGGTTCAATCAGCGCATGAATGCCAAATCATCCTGCCCGTTTTGGGGTGGCGCGCGCACTGTGCCGGGCGTTTGGTGTCCACCCTTCAGGGTGTCCGGCGCTCTCAACTCTCCTCGCCAACCACACCCAACCATTCTGAATAACGCGCATGTCCATCCGAATGCCTTTGTCCGTCTTTGCCAATTCGTGTTCATTCGCGTTTATTCGCGGTTAAAATATGGCATTCCCGCAAAAACAGTGAAATTTCCCTTATTTTACTCATCTTTACTCTTATTTACTCATGTTTACCCATCAAATTTTTATTTTGTCGCTTCACCTCCATTCGACCGCTGGTTCAGCGCCCCCAATTGTCAGATTTTCAGCATTTCAGTCTCTCAGCTTTGCCTCCAGTCAAGCCTAATCAAGCCCAGTCAAGCCTAATCAAACCGATGCGACCAAAATTTTGCAATTGAACCCAATCCGAACCAATAGCACCGGAGCGCCGATTTGCAATCGGCTTCTTTCGCATCAAACCGGAGCGCGAAGCAACGTTCAAAGCCGGCTGCAACCCGCGCTCCGGGGGCAGTGCCAAAATACGCCCTTCAACCCCTTTTCCGTCGCGCAAAATGCGCTAATATGTTAGAAAAGAGAGTGTGATGAGATCGGCGCCTGAAAAATCGACCGTCCCCGCCGGAAAAGTGGAAACTTGCCTGGCCCGGTCGGTCGTGGACACGCTCGCGGAAGAACCGGCGCTGGAAGCGGTCACCATCGATCCCGCGCAAAAGAAAATCTCGGTGGCCACGCTCGGGCGCGTCCCGCCCGACGGGGTGGAACGATTAACCCGGTGCGTCACGGAAAAAATCCAGGCGGTGCAGGAGAACCATCCGTGCTCGTTGTTGGACGGCGTGGTGAATTGCGCCGTTTGCGAATCGCCGCTCTCGGAGGCCGAGCGCCAGCGCATTGTGGTGAAACGCTCGGGGGACACCACGACCATCTCGCGGGCGACCTGTCCCACCGCGCCGGCGTTCTGGCGCTGGCGTGATATTCCGCTGCCCAAAATCGTTCCGCGCGACGTGGAATTTCTGGATGAGGCCGGGCACATTGACGAGCACATCAATGAATGGAAAGTGCAGTTGGCGGCGGCGATAATATGCGGAGTCCTGGGCCTGGCCGGCGCGTTTTCACCGGCGCCGCTGAAGATTGTTTTTTACGCCGCCGCTTATCTGGCGGGGGGATTTTACCCGGCGGAAGAAGTCTGGGAACGGTTGCAAAAGCGCGCCATTGACGTGCATTTTCTGATGATCGCGGTGGCGGTGGGCGCGGCTTCCATCGGGGCGTGGGCGGAAGGCGCCACGCTGCTGTTTCTCTTTTCGCTCTCCAGCGCGCTCGAACATTTTGCGCTGGGCCGGACGCAAAAGGAAATCCGGTCGCTCTTCCGCGACGCGCCCAAGTTTGCCACCGCGCTGGAACAAGGGCGCGAAATCGAAGTGCGGGTGGAGAAAATCGCGCCCGGCATGCGCCTGCTCATCAAGCCGGGGGCGCAGTTTCCCGTGGACGCTGAAATTGCCAAAGGCGCCACCGCCGCCGATGAATCCAACCTCACCGGTGAAGCCACCCCGGTGGAAAAGAAAGTCGGCGAAACCGTGCTGGCCGGAACCATCAACCTGTGGGGCGCGGTGGAAGTGGTCGCCATCCGGCCCGCGTCCGAAAGCGCGCTGCAACGGATCATCAAGCTCATCCGCGAGGCGCAACAGCAGAAAGCCCCCGCGCAACAATTTGCCGACAAGTTCAGCACTTATTACACCTACTTTGTGCTCCTGCTTTCGCTGGCGATGTTTTTTGTCTGGTGGCAGGGATTCCATTTGCCGGCGTTCAAAGCGGCGTTGGAATCGCACAGCGCCTTTTACCGGACCATGACGTTGCTGGTCGTCTCCTCGCCCTGCGCGCTGGTGCTCTCCATTCCCTCGGCGGTCCTGGCCGCCATCGCCTTCGGGGCGCGGCATGGCATCCTCTTCCGCGGGGGCGCGGCGGTGGAAAAGCTGGCGGAGGTCACCGTGGTGGCGCTGGACAAAACCGGCACCTTGACGACCGGCGATTTGCGGGTGGAAAAGATCGACAGCTATCCACGCGGGCGCGAAAAAGAAATCGCGCGGGTGGCTTATTCCCTGGAAAAACTGTCCACCCACCCGCTCGCGCGCGCCGTGACCCTTTACGGCAAACAACAAAATCTTCAGCCGCTGGAATTCGAGCAATTCGAATCAGTGACCGGACACGGACTGCGCGCCACGGGCGGGGGAAAAGCCGCCTTGCTGGGCCGGCGGGAATGGCTGGCCGGGACGGAGCACGGCAACCTTATTTCGCAGATCGCCGCGACCGGCACGGGTGTTTCCGAAATCTGGGTTGCGCAGGGCGATTTGGTGGGACGGATTTTACTGCGCGACGACATCCGCCCGGAAGCGCGCGGGGTGATCGACGAATTGCGCCGCGAACATTTGCGCAGCGTGGTGCTGACGGGCGACCGGCAGGCCGCCGCCGCGCATTTGCAGAAGCAATTGCATCTGGATGACGTGCGCGCCGAATTGAAGCCGGAGGAAAAAGTCGCGGTAATCCGCGAACTGAGTACGCGGGAGCGCGTGGCGATGGTCGGGGACGGGATCAATGACGCGCCGAGCCTGGCGGCGGCGCATATTGGCGTGGCCATGGGCGCCCGCGGCGCGGACGCCGCGCTGGAACAGGCGGACGTGGTCTTGATGCACGACCGCCTGGAGAATTTCCTCACCGCCTTCCGTTTGAGCCGCCGCGCGCGCCGGATCATCCGCGCCAACCTGGTGATCTCCCTGGGCACGGTGGTCGTTCTCGTTTCCTTTGCGATGCTGGGAAAAATCCCCCTGACCCTTGGCGTCGTCGGTCACGAAGGCAGCACGGTGGTCGTGGTCATGAACAGCCTGCGGCTGCTGTTCGGGCCGGGGGGAAAATAGTGTTATTCCAGGAAATTTCCGGCATGTCCGAAAACGAATCCAAATTCATGCGCACGGCGATCCGCCTTTCGCGGCAAAAAATGCGCCGCCACGAAGGCGGCCCGTTCGGAGCGGTGATCGTCCGCGACGGACGCATCATCGGCCGCGGCTGGAACCGGGTGACTTCGGCCCATGACCCGACAGCGCACGCCGAAATTTCCGCCATTCGCGACGCCTGCGCAAAACTGAAGACGTTTCGACTGGCGGATTGCGCGATCTACGTCAGTTGCGAGCCGTGCCCGATGTGCCTGGCGGCGATTTACTGGGCGCGGTTGCGGAAGATTTATTACGCCAACACGCGGAAGGACGCCGCGCGGATTCAATTCGACGACGATTTGATTTACAAGGAACTCGGCCTGCCGGAGCGGCGCCGTAAAATCCCGATGAAACAATTGCTGCGGCCCGAAGCCATAAAAGTTTTTCATGAATGGGCCTCCCGTCCCGATCGGATTTCCTATTGATTTTATCGTCCGGGGCGCACTTTTTCTTTTACGGCGCATTCTTCGTGTGATACAAGAATCTCATGCGGAAAACCTGCTGGTACCTGATTGGTGTTTGGTTGTGCGCGTTGCTCTCGGTGCGCGCGGCGGAGTCCCTTCAATTGAACGACGGCACCACTGTGAGCGGTGACGTTGTTTCCTACACAGACAACGGTCTGATCCTGCGGCAGGAGGGTGACAAATACACCGACCGGATGCCCTGGCTGAAGTTTTCCCAGGACAGCCTCAAGCAACTCGCGCAAAACCCGAAGATCACGCCGTTTGTGGAACCGTTCATTGACCCGCCGCCGGCCGCCGCTTTTCAGAAGAAGAACATCAACATCTCGGAACCCACCCGCCCCGATTATGAGGCTTCGCAATCGCTCTTTGGCGCCTTGTTCGGTTCGCCAGTCATTCTGCTGGCTTTGGTCCTGATTTATGGAGGAAACCTGTTTTCGGCGTATGAAGTGGCCATCTTTCGCAGACGCCCGATCGGTGCAGTGATCGGCACGTCGGCGGTCCTGCCGGTGATCGGGCCGGTGATTTTTCTCTCCATGCCCCCGGTGCCAACCGAGGCAGAGATTCAGGCCGAAGAAGCCGCCGGGGCACCCGCCGAGCCTCCGCCCGAACCGCATCATTTTGCGGTTCCGCATACGGGCGGAGCGGCACCGGCAGCCGGATCGGCGCCCACCGCCGGGGCAACCGACGCGCCGCAAGAGGACATTCACATCGTCGCCGGCGGTTTCTCCGGCGAACCGCCGCCGCCGTCGGTCGAATTCAAAACCGAAACCTTCCAGCGCGGCCAATTCATGTTCAACCGCCGCTTTTTTGAGACGAAGTTTCCCGGCTTCTTTGGCATCATCCGCGCGGAACCCGACCGTGGCAAAGTATTGATGGTAAAAATTCCCTCCTCGTTTTTGACGGTCGAACGCATCGCGCGGATTGGCGCCAATGAAATTTATTTTGAAGTGGTGCAAGGAGGCCAGCGCCAGGAAATCATGGTGCCGTTCGCCGATATCCAGCAAATCCAACTAAAATCCCGGGCTTGAAATACCGCACCATTCTCATGTTCGGCGCGCCCGGTTCCGGCAAGGGCACGCATGGCAAGGCCCTCGGCGCCATCCCAAGTTTTTTCCATTGCTCGTGTGGCGACGCTTTCCGCCGCCTGCGTCCGGAGACCGAGTTGGGGCAAATTTTCCTGAAATACTCGAGCCAGGGCCAGCTCGTGCCGGATGAGCCAACCATCAAATTATGGCAGCAGGCCGTCGATGCCGGCACCCGGACCGGGCAATTCCATCCGGACACCGACACCTTGGTTTTGGACGGCATTCCCCGCAATTTGCATCAGGCAATCATGTTGAAGGACATGATCGAGGTCGTGGCGGTTTTTTATCTGACGTCGGCCAAGCGCGAAAATCTGGTCGCCCGCATGCAACGCCGGGCGCTCAAAGACAACCGGCTGGACGATGCGAACCTGGAAGTGATCCGCGAGCGTCTCATCACCTATGAAAAGGAGACCAAACCGGTATTGAGCTTTTACGGAAAGAAACTTGTCCATCGCGTCAATACCGACGGGCGTCCGGTGGAAACGTTTTTTTCCGTCCTCAAATACGTCGTTAAACTGCGGTGAGCGACCGGGAGCCGCGCGGCAAGGCGGTAGCATGAGACGTTGCAACGAAAAAAATTTGCGCGGCTTGTGATTTTGATGCGATTCGGTTATGATTGGTGAGAATGAAAAACGGCAAACCGGCTATTGAACGCATTGAATTAGGCGAATACATCGTGGCCGACCCGGAGATTTGCCACGGCAAACCCACGTTCAAAGGCACGCGCATCATGGTCTGGCAGGTTTTAGACGACGTGGCCGAAGGCCGGTCCTGGGAGTTTATCTGCAACCAGCGCTGGGGCGGGCGCATCCCGTTGAGCGCGATAGCCGAAGCCGTCCGACTCGCGCAAGAAGCGTTGCTCGAACGATATGGCCTCGCCACGCGGCGACCAGTGCGGAAACGTTCCGAACCGGCTTTTGCTTGAATCTGCTGGACGAAAATTTTCCGAAAGACCAGTTGCCGCTTCTGAAGGAGTGGCGCATTCCCTTCCGGCTCATCGGGCCGGACATGGCACACCTCGGAGTAAAAGACCCCGAGATCGTTCCCCTGTTGCACCAAACGAGTTAGAAGAGCCGGCGGTTCGGCTGGCGGGTGAAGGCGGCTTGCGCTCCGGTCAAAAATCAAAAATCATCGTCCAGAGATGACTATAATTTTCATGGGCACGGCGGAATTGTCCTGCGCCAGTCTGGAAAGGCTCGCGCTTGACCAGCGTTTCCACGTGGCCGCCGTGGTCACGCAACCGGACAAACCGCGCGGGCGTGAGTTGAAGTTACAGCCTTTACCGGTCAAAACGCTGGCTGAAAAATTTCGCTTGCCGGTTTTACAACCCGCCAAAGCGCGCGATGAAAAATTCATCACCGAATTGCGCGGGTTTGGCGCGGATTTGATCGTGGTGGCGGCTTATGGACAGATTCTGCCGGCAGCAATCCTGGATTTGCCCAAATCCGGCTGCGTGAATGTCCATACGTCGCTGTTGCCGAAATACCGCGGCGCCTCGCCGATCCAGGCAGCCCTCCTCAACGGCGATGCCGAGACGGGGGTGACCATCATGAAGATGGACGTGGGATTGGATACCGGGCCGGTTCTATCGCAACGCCGGACGCCCATCCAGCCGGAGGATGACGCCCAAACGCTGCATGACCGGCTGGCGCAACTGGGAGCGGAACTTCTGGTTGAAACGATTCCCGATTATCTCTCGGGCAAAATTTTACCGCAGCCCCAGCCGTCCGAGGGAGTGAGTTATGCCGCGAAAATCAAAAAGGAAGACGGCCGGCTGGACTGGCATCAACCGGCGGAAATGATTTTGAATCGGTTGCGCGCGTTCACGCCCTGGCCCGGCGTTTTCACCTCGTTCAACGCCGGTCCCAAATCGGTCCTGATAAAAGTCTGGAAAGCGGAGATTACGGAACGTTCGGGAAATCCGGGCGAAATCCTGGAAGCGAATAAGACGGGGATACTTGTCGCGTGCGGCGGGAAGGCGCTGCGAATATTGGAGTTGCAACGGGAAGGCGGACGGCGGATGAGTGCGTCCGATTTTCTGGCCGGGCATCCTTTGAACGCGGGGGAATTGGCAGCTTAAACGATCAGGCTGCTTTTCACCCCGGTGTGCCGGATGTCCTGCGCTTCACAAAGATAAACAACATCTTCGGCCACGTTGGTGGCATGGTCGGCGATGCGCTCGATGCTTTTCGACGCCACCATCCAATGCAGGCAACGTCCGATGGTATCGGGATGTTCCACCATGTGTTGCGCCAGCACACTATGGATCTGTTTGTTGAGGACATCCACCTCCTTGTCGCGCGGAATAATCGCGCGGGCCGCCGCGGGGTCTTTGTTCACAAACGCATCCAATGCTTTCTTCAACATGCCCAATGCCAGGCCGGCCATGTGGGGGAGGTCGAGGTTCAATTTAATCGGCGGTTCCAGGGAGAGGTCCCTCGCCCGTTTGGCGATTTTGGCCGCTTCATCGCCGATGCGTTCGAGGTCCTGCGAAATTTTCATCGCCACCGTCACCAGCCGCAAATTGGTGGCCAGGGGCGCCTTGGTGAGAAGCTGAATCACCAGGTCGTCAATCTCGACCTCGAAATGGTCAATGGTGCGGTCTTCGTCCTTGACCCGCTGGGCCAGGGCGCTGTCGCGCTGAACAAGGGCTTCGACGGCGCGATTGACGGCCGTCTCGGCATAGCTGGCCATGGTCAAAAGCTTCTGCCGCAACTCTTCCAGTCCGGATTCAAAATGATTTTCCATATGCCTGTGTTTAAATTAGCTCAGCCGAACCGTCCTGTCACATAATCTTCTGTTCGTTTTTGCGCCGGGCTGGTGAAAATTTTGGCGGTGGGACCAAACTCAACTAATTCGCCCAGGTAAAAAAACGCGGTGAAATCCGAGACACGCGCCGCCTGCTGCATATTGTGAGTGACGATAACAATGGTGTAGGTTTTTTTCAACTCGCGCACGAGGTCTTCGATCTTGGAGGTGGCCAGCGGGTCGAGCGCCGAGGCCGGTTCATCCATGAGCAACACTTCAGGTTGCACGGCGAGCGCGCGGGCAATGCACAGGCGCTGCTGCTGGCCGCCGGAGAGGCTGATGGCCGGCGCGTGCAGACGGTCTTTCACCTCGTCCCATAAAGCCGCCATGCGCAGCGATTCCTCAATGCGGGCGGAAAGGAACCGCTTGTCGCGGGCGCCGTTGAGCCTCAATCCCACGGTCACATTTTCGGCGATGGACATGGTCGGGAATGGGTTGGATTTCTGGAAAACCATCCCCACCCGGCGCCGGACGACGACCGGCTCGACATTGCGCGCATAGATATCATCGCCAAACAAGCGGATATCGCCGGTCATGCGCGCTTCCGGCACCAGCTCGTGCATGCGGTTGAGGGAACGCAAGAAGGTGGATTTGCCGCAACCGCTCGGCCCGATGACCGCAGTGACAGCCTTGGCGGCGATGTCCAGGGACACACTTTTGAGCACGTGATTCGCGCCGAAATAAATCGAAAGATTACGGACGGTCAGGGCGGTGGACTCTGGAGGGTTAGCGGTGGCCATTGAATTCAGGATTTCTGTTGGAAACGGTCGCGCGTCAGGAACCGGACAACGATGTTAATGAACAGGACGAGCAAAAGCAAGACGAGGGCGCCGGCCCAGGCCTGCCGATGCCAGTCTTCATACGGCGAAACGGCATAGTTGAAGATCAACAACGGAATGGCGGCAATCGGCTCGGTGAGTTTATGCGCCCAGCCCAGGTTGCCAAAGGCCGTGAACAACAATGGCGCGGTCTCCCCAGCGATTCGCGCCAGCGCAATCAAAACGCCGGTGACAATGCCTTTGAGCGCCGTGCGGATGACAATTTGGACGATCACCCGCCATTTCGAGATTCCCAGCGCCAGCGCCGCCTCGCGATAACCGCCAGGCACCAATTGTAAAACTTCCTCGGTGGTCCGCATGACGAGCGGAATCATCATCAATCCCAGCACCACCCCGCCCGCCAGTGCTGAAAATCCACGCATCGGCACAACCATCAATCCCCAAACGACAATACCCCAGGTAATCGATGGCACGCCGTTGAGAATGTCTGCCGCAAACCGTGTCCACCAGTTGAATCTTGTCCCGCCGTATTCGGACACATAAACCCCGCCCAGCACCCCGACCGGGACGCCGATGACCACGGCCTGCGCCAGCAAAACAAAAGTGCCGACGATGGCGTTGGCCATGCCGCCGCCCGGTTCGCCCACCGCCTTGGGCGACTGCGAAAAGAAGGCCCAATTGATTGAACTTAAGCCATAACGGGCCAGGTGAAAGTAAATCAACACCAACGGCGTAATGACCAGAACGGCACACGCAAAAGTGACAATTTGCATCAACACGTTTTTGAACTGGCGCCAGTTATGATTCGAAGCGGTCATGTCAATGTTGGGGTTTAACGGCGGGGCCAGCAAAGGTTTTCAAAAGCAATTGCGCGAGGGTGTTGACGATCACGGTCACGCCGAGCAGCACCAGACCGAGCTCAAAGAGCGCGCTTAAATACACGCTGCCGGTGGCTTCGGTAAATTCATTGGCGATCACGCTGGCCAGCGTGTAGCCGGGCGCGAATAATGATGAAAGAATCTGCGGCGTGTTACCAATGACCATGGTGACGGCCATCGTCTCGCCCAAGGCCCGGCCCAACCCGAGAATCACCGCGCCAAACAATCCTCTTTTGGCATAGCTTAATACGGCAATGCGGGTGACTTCCCATCGGGTCGCGCCAAGCGCGTAAGCCGCTTCACGCTGCAGGCCGGGCACGGAACGCAAAATTTCGCGCGAAATGGACGTGATAATCGGGATGCACATGATGGCGATGATGATGCCTCCGGCCAACATGCTGACGCCATAAATCGGACCTTTGAAAAACGGCAAAAATCCGAAGTATTTTTGCAACCACGGAAACAAATGGTCGCGCAAAAAAGGAATCATCACAAAAATGCCCCACAAACCGAGGATAACACTGGGGACGGCGGCCAATAATTCGATGAAGATAATCAGGGGTTGGCGCAGCCAGAACGGCGCCAATTCCGTAAGATAAACAGCGGTGGCGATGCTGATGGGCACGGCGATGATAAGCGCAATGGCCGAGGACACCAGCGTGCCGTAGATAAAGATCAGCGCGCCAAATTGTTCGTTGACCGGGTCCCAATCACTGGAGACGAAGAAATGCCAGCCAAACTGATGCAGTGCGATTTTGGAGCCACTGAAAAGCTCGAAGCCGATCAGAATGATCAATGCAAAAATCGAAAGCGCCATGAGCCGGGTCAGCCATTTAAACGCGCGGTCGCCAAACTGGCTTTGAGCCTGTTCTGTTTGCATTGCTGGCGGTGTTGTCGAACTTGTCTTCGTCATTTTTCAAATCGTAAAATCAAAAGGACGAAGAGCGGGGAGGAACTGCGCTCTTCGTCCGGCTCGCGTCTGGAAAATACCAAGCGGCGGGTGCGAAGTCATTATTGAATGGTCTCCAGCATCTTCAATTCACGTTGCACGACATTGTCCGGCAGCGGAGCATAATACAAAGCCGCCGAAAATTTCTGGCCGTCGGTGAGCGCCCATTTCAAAAACGCCACCAGTTTTTTACCCTGGTCGGAATTCTGCTGGTGTTGATAAACCAACACCCAACTGGCCCCGGCGATCGGATAAGCGTCGGGGCCGGCAGAATTGACCATGGAAAAACGGAAATCATCCGGAATTTTCGCCGTGTTTAGTGCGGCGCTGACGGTGGCCAGCGTGCAGGGAACAAAATTGCCGGCTGCATTTTTCATTTCCGCATAGGTCATGCTATTTTGGATGGCATAGGCCAGCTCCACGTAGCCGATGGTACCGGGCAATTGCATAATCTGGCCGGCGACTCCTTCATTGCCCTTGCCCCCGAGGCCGGTCGGCCATTTCACGGAGGTGCCTTTTCCAACCTTGCCCGCCCAAGCGGGACTGACACTGCAAAGATAATCCGCAAAAATGAACGTCGTGCCGCTACCATCGGAACGATGCACCACAATCACCGGCAAATCCGGCAAACTCACGCCCGGGTTAAGCGCGACAATTTTGGGATCGTTCCATTTGGTGATATTACCCAGATAAATGTTGGCCAAAGTGTCGCCATCCAGATCTAATTTTGGATTGCCGGGCAGGTTGTAGGCAATCGCTTCACCGCCGACAACCACGGGCAGGTGCAGGATTTTACCCGGCGCCTTGGCCATCATTTCATCGGCCATCGGCGCGTCGGAAGCGCCAAAATCCACGGTTTGCTCCAGCAACTGCCGTTGGCCGCCGCCGGAACCAATGGATTGGTAATTGAAACGGACATCGGGATCCACTTGATTGTAGGCTTCAAACCACTTTGTGAAGGCTGGATAATCAAAGGTTGAACCCGCGCCGTTGATGAGGGTTTGCGCCGGCAAATTGGCCGCGGCAAACAAAAAGGCGCTCCCGGCTGCCACTGCGTGCCGTCGGCAGCCTGTTGCCATCAAAGCCACAATTGTTGAGATGACCGTTGTGATTCCTGCGAACCGCAGAATTGCTTTTTTCATTCTTCAGCGACAAGTTAACCAGTTTTGTCAGGGGCTATCACGTTACAAAATGGTTACAACCCCCGCTGCCGTCGGGCATCTTGCCGCATTACATCGGTTGTCCGTCTTCTGGCATAAAATCTGCAAAAACGCCTGCGATTATGGAGGAGCATCAAAAGAAGCCGGGGCTTTTAAGGCGGATTTTATCGCAATTTGCATTCGTCATTGCAATTTTCATTGCCGCGCTGTTCGCCGGCGGTTGCGCTTCCAATGACGTCACCAACCCGCCCCGTTCGGTCACGGAACAACTCCTGATCAGTACGGCGATGGACCGCGCCCTGACCAACGGGGATCTCAGCGTTTTCAACGGCAAAAAGGTCTTTGTGGACGCCAGTTACTTTGACAGTTACGACCAAAAATACGCCTTAGGAACCATCCGCGATGCCTTGAGTTCGGCGGGCGCGCTCTTGGTGGATAATATCACCAACAGCGAGTTGGTGGTGGAAGCCCGCGCCGGGGCGCTTTCGGTCGATTACGACACCACCCTGTTTGGCATCCCCAACATGGGCATCCCGATACCGCTGGCCGGCGCGCTGCAAATCCCCGAACTGGCTTTTTACAAATCCGAGAAACAAAATTCCATCGGCAAGATCGCCCTGCTGGCTTACGACACCAAATCGCGAAAACACTATTATTCCACCGGTTCGATGTTGGGCAAATCTCATAACTACTACCACGAAATTTTCTTTATTTCCTGGGTGACCACCGACATTCCGGAAAAGCAAAAGAACGAAAAGAAACGGGAACGGGACAGCGTGGATTTCAGCCCCCCGCCACCCGCTTCGGCAGGCTTGCCGCCTCCAACAAACCCTTCGCCTTGGCCGGCGGCTTCCGCGCCGACTTTGGTCCCGTCCGGACCCGCATCCTGACGAAATTTGCTTTTCCACCTTTTGATTCGCCCTCATCCTTGCGGCGTGAAATTGCCCCAGGCAGAAATCCACGCCGCTGTAAAGAAGGCGCTGGCCGAAGACATCGGCGAAGGCGACGCGACGACGCTGGCCACGGTCCCCGCCCATCTCCACGTCCAGGCGGTGATGCGCGCGCGCGAATCGCTCGTCGTGGCCGGGCTGGAGTTCGTGGAAACGGCGTTCCGGCAGCTTTCGCGCAAAATCAAAATCGAAAAACTGGCCGCGGACGGCGAACAGGTGGCGCGCGGAAAAAGCCTTCTCAAAATATCCGGACCGGCCCAGGCCATCTTGAGCGCGGAACGGGTGGCGTTGAATTATGTCCAGCGGCTCTCGGGCATCGCCACCTTGACGGCCCGCTTTGTCCAGGAGGTAAAGGGAACCAGGGCAAAAATCCTGGACACGCGCAAGACGACGCCGGGATGGCGCTCTTTTGAAAAATACGCGGTGGCCTGCGGCGGCGGGACCAACCACCGGAAGGGGCTTTACGACATGATCCTCATCAAGGACAACCATCTGGCGGCGTTGCGAAATGAAAAACCGAACCCCATCGCCGCCGCCATCCTCCGCGCGCGTAAAAAATACCCGGCGTTGCCCATTGAAGTGGAGGCGGACAATCTCGCGCAGGCCGCCCACGCGGCCGAGGCCGGCGCGGACATCATCCTGCTCGACAACATGGACCTCAAACGCCTCCGATTGGCGGTAAAAATCATCCATCACCGCGCCAAAACCGAGGCGAGCGGCGGGGTGAGCCTCAAGACCGTGCGGGCCATCGCCCGGACTGGGGTGGATTTTATCTCGGTGGGCGCCCTCACCCATTCGGCGCGCGCAGTGGACATTGGATTGGATTTTGAATGACGCCCCGGTGTTGACTTTCAAACGGGTGGCATTTTGTCACGCCATTAGTTTCAAATCCATTCGAACTCACTTACGGCTGCCGGCGATGGGTGGTAATGGTGTCGGTCAGCCACTGCACCCGACGATTTCCCCATTGCCAGTCCTGTAAGAATGAACGGTAAACGAAACAATATCCCTTGTGAATCATTCCTTCTGGATCGGAATAAATGACTCGAAACCCCGTTGGAAACCACCATATGAACCAGTAACGGCACATCCAATATGCCGCCGGCCGCCACCAGATGCGCAATGGCGCGCAGCCTCGATTGTATAATTCCGCTTTGACTTGTTCCCGCTGATACATTGCGGCCAGGAATGACAACAAGATAAAGAAAGCCATAATGAAGACGACAATTTTGACCAGAAGAGCCACCGGTAAATCGGTCAAGTCGAGGCTGCGACCAGTGATCATTTTATCCGCACGGAGATAAAAAAGCAGCGCAACTGCCAAACCGCCCCAACGCAGCATAGCGCGCCAGAATCGCCAGAGCCAGAGACGACTGTCACCGGGCGGAGGCCCATCCGACAGATACAAGAACAAACCCATCCCGAGGTATGCCAAACCAACTATGACGGCAACGATTTCATTGACCGCAATCATACCAACCAAACGGACCCCACCTACTGTCTGGAGTGGCGGCTTTATCGAGACAGTCAGTCAACGAGTCGTCAGACATCCATGCATTAAAAAAATCGCTTAAGTGTTCCTCACAGCTGTCGAATTCAATTTCACTGAAAAGTCCCGAGGGCATTAAAATTTCCGGCACCCATCCAACCATAGCTTGAGACGGCTCTCCGTGTGCTTGAAACCAATCCAAATTATGAGCCTCGTTTGGTATGCCGAAAGCCTCTGCCCAAAGCGGGGTGCTACCACATTCACAGGCTTCCAACATGACAAAACGATAAGGATGTATGTATTTTGGCCCTTTACTTTTCCATCCTATAGGCGGAAAATTCCCAAGTGCTTCTCCGACGTCAGTACTATTAAGGCAAGAAAGCGTTCCCCCCTCACTTTCCGCGTCACTAACTGCCGAACCGATTGAATTATCATCTCCATGTCCACAATAGTAAAAGTTCCCAACACTTTGATTTACCAAGATATTCAGCAGTGTGTTCTGATCACTTCTCGTCCACATAAAGAATGGGTCGCAATCATAGCAATTATAGCTATTAATTGAAGCACTGTAGTATTGATTATCCAAAGCGGGATTAAATATGACATTTTGAACACCTTTCGCAATCATATCTGATCTGTCGCTGTGGGAACTGTTGTACTCCGCATTCCACGAGAATGCCAGCGTAAATAAGTCGCCACAGATTCCCTTTTTGAATCTCCAGATAGGAATCGGCCCCGACGATTGTGAACCTGTTGGTGTAATATAAATTTCCGCGTCAAATTCATCATTATTACTGGTCGGACTCCAAATTTCATTGAGTGTACCATTGTCAGTGTAGCCAGTAATTGTATCCAGTTCATTACCGCTTGTATCATAAATATCAATTTCATAGTCAGCTGATTGCACTGCTAGAGTTCCTGAATATACTACCTGGCTTCCAAAAGGCGTGTCGTCTGGATCAAATTGAATGATGTTGTTTACATTTGCAATGCTTGTCGGCCCGCAAACGGAAAGAACTGGCTGCGTCGGATAGGTTCCGTCATTATTCAAAGGGAGCACCGAGCCAGGCATAAGTAATGCAACTTGGAAAATGTGCGGGCCATTGTTTTCAAATGTTGAATTCAATTGCACCAAATACGTGCCATTTGCCTGTTGAACGAAATCGCAACAAATTACTGGTTGGCCATTATCTAATAATTCAAGATCACCCTGACTAGAATCAATATTAGCACTTAAAGGCATCGAAAAGGAAAGAAAATAAGGCTCTTCACCGCTGATAACAGGATTAAGGGTTAATGGGTTACTTGAACTTAAGGGATTTACACCTAAAATGCCTTTTGCACGACCGGTAAGCCCATCCCCAGAAAGGTCAATATCTAAATATGTAGCATTGAATGGATCAAGGTTAACACCATCTGTTTTGGCGTTCTGCCAGTCTGTTTCAGTGCCTATATGGGCGCTGTAATTGCCATCGCCATGCCAATTTTCGACATAATCGGGTATGCCATCGCCATCGGTATCAATCGGCTGGCCGGAATTGTTCACGGCGATGTAATGAAGACCGATGCTCGCGGTGTTATTTGCTTCCTTGGCCTGATTAACTGTTGTTGTGTAATGATAAAGGCCAAGGTTGGGCGCGGTGGTATTGCCCGCATGATATAGAGGGTTATTGCTTGTGGGGAGATAATAATTCCCCAACGGCCCGGACTGGTACGACGGGGCGGAATGCAAAACAACTTCGTGATTGCCTGCCGTTCCATCCGTGAATCCATCGCCGGTCGTGGTGGAAACCAATTCGGCGGTGTCACCATTCCCGTAGAGTGTCGTCAAAGGCCAATAACCGTTGTAGTCAAAATCCAGTGGTTCGTTCGCATTTTGATAGAAATCCACCTGATCAAACAGATTGTTTTCAAACAACCAGTTGCCGGCCGTGGCTGGAAAAGGATCCAAATGCAACCAAGCGCCGCCGCGGAAGAGGTTGTTATCCGCCCGCACTCCGAGGTCAACGTAAATTGTCGAATCACCCCAGTCCGCCCAATTCGGGTCCAAATTGACCGCAACGCGATCAAACAGATTGTTCGTCAAGGATACGGTGCCTGCGCCAAATACGGTGCTTTCATCAATAGTCTTGCCCAGATTAAATCTCCCGCCGCACAAGTTGCAGTCTCTGATGCTCAAATAAACAGCGCTATCAGGCGAAAGGCCAATGCTATTATTTTCATTCAAGCCTGCCCCGATGTGATAGTCTTGGCTTGGCAGGTCGAAATTGCAGAACCGAAAATCAAGGGTTGGCGGCGGCGATCCCAATGCGTTTGGAACGAAATATGGCACGAAAGAAAGTACGCTGAATGGAAAATCATTATATTGCGCGAAAGCGGTCTCCGGTTGCTCTTGAACCATTTTAGTGGAGGTAAAGGTGATGGCCGCCGTAGGCGTGCCATGAGCAGTGATGGAAGAGCCTTGCTCAAGCCAGAACCCCACTAAAGTCCATTCATTTTGAGCGGGCAAGTAGTCATTTCGAACAGCGATGGCTGTGCCCGGTTCCACAGTAATACCTCCACCGGCCACGTCAATGTTTGCCACGGTGTAATCCAAGGCGGGGTAGTAATATCCCAAATCTGGCCCGCCGGTTGCGTAACGTGGCACTTGGGGAAAGAGCGCCAGGTCACCAGT
>JBKQUF010000096.1:0-19873 GCA_052140285.1 Limisphaerales bacterium
TTGGCATCCCGGCTGCTGTGGAAAACAACAAAACAAAGTCTGAATCGCTCACATCGCTTTTCATGCGCATGTTATTTACTTGGTGGAACTTACAACCGACAACATTCGCCAAGACCGGATGATAGTGTTTTCGAATAGTAAACACCAAAGGCCCGTCTGGGAGGGAACAAATTCCTTTGCGTCTTTGCGTCTTTGCGTGAGAATGAGGTTATGAGTGTTATCGCGGAAAATTTGCCGGACGCCCAGGGCCATTTTGGTCCTTACGGCGGACGTTACGTGCCCGAGACCTTGATGCAGCCGCTGAAGGAGTTGGAGAAGGAGTATTTCCGCGCCCAGCACGACCCGGAATTTCAGCGCGAACTTTCCTATTACCTCACGGAATTCGTCGGGCGTCCCACGCCCCTGTATTTTGCGGAGCGCCTCACCAAAGACCTGGGCGGCGCCAAAATTTATCTCAAGCGCGAAGACCTGAACCACACCGGCGCCCACAAAATCAACAATGCCATGGGGCAGGTTCTGCTGGCGCGGCGCATGGGCAAAACGCGCGTCATTGCCGAGACCGGCGCGGGGCAGCACGGGGTGGCCTCGGCGACCGTGGCCGCGATGTTCGGCCTCGAATGCGTCGTCTATATGGGCGCGGTGGATTGCCGGCGGCAAGTGTTGAACGTCTATCGAATGAAAATGCTCGGCGCGAAGGTCGTGCCGGTGCAGGCGGGACAAAAAACCTTGAAGGAAGCGGTGAATGAAGCGATGCGTGATTGGGTGACAAACATCCGCGACACCCATTACATCCTCGGCACGGCCTACGGCGCCCATCCCTATCCGGTGATGGTTCGGAATTTTCAGCGGATTATCGGCGACGAAGCGCGCGCGCAAATTTTGGAAAAGGAAGGCCGGCTGCCGGACCTGCTCCTCGCCTGCGTCGGCGGCGGGTCCAATGCCATCGGCTTGTTTTATCCGTTCCTCGCGGACAAATCGGTGAAGCTGGTCGGGGTGGAAGCCGGCGGACTGGGCATCAAGCCCGAGCAACATGCGGCAAGGTTCCAGGGCGGCTCACTGGGCGTGCTGCAAGGCACCCGCAGTTACATTTTGCAGGACGAGTTCGGCCAGATCCAATCCACCCACAGCGTCAGCGCCGGGCTGGATTACGCCGCGGTGGGGCCGGAACACGCCTGGCTGCGCGACGCCAGCCGCGCCGAATACACCTACGCCACGGATGCCCAGGCGCTCGAAGCGTTCATGAAGCTGGCGCGGCTCGAGGGCATCATTCCCGCGTTGGAAAGCGCGCACGCCATCGCCGAAGCGATGAAGCGTGCGCCGGCGATGAGCAAGGCTTCACTGATCATCGTGAATCTGTCCGGTCGTGGCGACAAGGACGTGGAGCAGGTGGCGGCGAAGTTGAAATTGGAGATGCCGAAGTGAATTCCTGAGATCAGCTCACAGCCATTTGCAGCAGGAATTCGATGTTGCTCTTAGTCTTCTTGAGCTTGTTCAGCATCAGTTCCATGGCTTCCACCGGTGGAACGCCCGTGAGCGCCCGGCGCAAAATGACCACGCGGTTGTACTCGTCCGGGTGATAGAGCAACTCCTCTTTGCGCGTGCCGGAACGCTCGATATTGATGCTGGGAAAAATGCGGCGGTCCACCAGCGCGCGGTCCAAATGCACTTCCATGTTGCCGGTGCCCTTGAACTCTTCAAAGATGACTTCGTCCATGCGCGAACCAGTGTCCACCAGGGCGGTTGCCATGATGGTGAGGGAGCCGCCTTCCTCCACGTTTCGCGCCGCGCCGAAAAACCGCTTGGGTTTGTGCAGCGCATTGGCGTCCACGCCGCCGGACAGAATCTTGCCCGAATGCGGCTGGATGGTGTTGTAGGCTCGGGCCAGGCGGGTGATGGAGTCCAGCAGGATGACCACGTCGCGCTTGTGCTCGACCATGCGCCGGGCTTTTTCGATGACCATCTCGGCGACCTGGACGTGGCGTTCGGGCGGCTCGTCGAAGGTGGAGGAAATCACTTCGGCGCCCTTGCAACTGCGTTCCATGTCCGTGACTTCCTCGGGGCGTTCGTCAATTAGGAGGATGAACAAATAGGCCTCCGGATTATTCTTCAAAATCGCGTTGGCGACTTTTTGCATCAGGACGGTTTTGCCGGTGCGAGGCGGGGCGACGATGAGGCCGCGGGTGCCTTTGCCGATGGGGCAGACCAAATCCAGGACACGAGTGCTCAATTCATCGGCTGCGGTTTCCAAAATGAACCGCTTGTTGGGGAAGAGCGGCGTGAGGTTGTCGAAAAGCGTTTTTTCCTTGGCCTTGTCCGGGTCTTCGCCATCGACAGCTTCGACCTTGAGGAGGGCGAAAAATTTCTCTTTTTCCTTCGGCGGCCGGATTTGTCCGGCGATCAGATTGCCCGTCTGGAGGTCAAACCGCCGGATTTGCGACGGCGAAATGTAGATGTCTTCCGGGCAGGGCAGGTAATTGAAACTTTGCGAACGCAAAAAGCCAAAACCTTCGGGCAGCACTTCCAAGACCCCTTCGGAGAAGAGAACGCCGGCGCGCTCGGCATTTTTTTGGAGGATATGGAAGATCACCTCGTGCTTGCGCATGGTGCCAAAGTTTTCCACTCCCAATTCGCGGGCCATGGTATTCAACTCGGTCATATTCATCGCCTGCAGTTTGGCGATGTTCAAGGACGTGACGATTTTATCGCGTTGAAAGCCGCGCCGTTCATCGCGCGGCTCCGTCTTGTTGATTGGCCCGGTGTCCGTGGTGGGTTCGATGGGGGAGGACGGGGGTTGCAGGGCCGGCTCGGGCGCGGCGGTCTCAGGCGCGGAAGGGGCTTCGGGAGCGACCGGTTCCGCCGGGGCGGCGTGCGGGGCGGCTGGCGTTTCCGCCGCAGGCTCGGCGGCGGCGTGTTCGGCGGCTGCGGCCTTGGCCGCTTTCGTGCGCGGTTTTTTGGTTGAGACGCGTGGCATAAAATTGGTTTAAAATTCGGGCTGGCTGATTTCCTCGTGGCGCGAGCCACCCGGCGTCGGACGCCCGACGACCGGATTTAGTTTGGATTTAATTATGTTGGCCTGGC
This sequence comes from Limisphaerales bacterium, assembly GCA_052140285.1. Taxonomy (GTDB): domain Bacteria; phylum Verrucomicrobiota; class Verrucomicrobiia; order Limisphaerales; family UBA11358; genus UBA11358. The sequence continues at coordinate 3,079 of JBKQUF010000096.1, forward strand.
GTTTGAGCGTGTGTTCTCAATACGGCAAGGGAAATTTCGCAGTCAACTCTCGAACACGTTGGCGCACTTTGGCCGCCATGTCAAGTGACTTAATATCCATCAACACCTCGGAGATCATGTCGGCGATGTCGGCCATGTCCTCCTCCTTCATGCCGCGCGTGGTCACAGCCGGGGTTCCCAGGCGGATTCCGCTGGCCTGGAATGGCGAACGGGTTTCGAATGGAATCGTGTTTTTATTGACCGTGATGCCGGCTTCGTCGAGGGCGATCTGGCAGTCTTTGCCGGTCAAATTTTTCGCGCCCACGTCCACCAGCATCAGATGGTTCTCGGTGCCTCCACTGATCAGCCGGTAACCATTGCGCTTCATTCCGTCGGCGAGCGCGGCGGCGTTTTTTACGATCTGCTGTTGATACGTTTTGAACGCCGGTTGCAGCGCTTCGTGGAAGCAAACCGCCTTGGCGGCGATGACGTGTTCCAATGGGCCGCCCTGGATGCCCGGAAAAACCTGGGAATCGATCTCTTTCGCAAATTTTTCGCGGCACAAAATCAACCCGCCGCGGGGGCCGCGCAAGGTTTTGTGCGTGGTGGTGGTCACGAAATCGGCGTGTGGAAAGGGACTGGGATGGAGGCCGGAGGCGACCAGACCGGCGATATGGGCGATGTCGGCCAGCAAATAGGCGCCGACTTCGCGCGCGATTTCTCCCATACGCTGGAAATCAATCACGCGCGGGTAGGCGCTGGCGCCGACGGTGATCATTTTTGGCTGATGTTCCCGCGCCATCTGCGCCAACTGGTCGTAGTCAATGCGTTCGTCATTTTTGCGGACGCCGTAATGGATGATTTCAAAGAATTTACCGGAGAAATTCGCCTTGTTGCCGTGGGTCAGGTGCCCGCCATGCGAGAGGTCCATCGTCAACATTTTGTCTCCGGGCTTGAGCATGGCAAAATAGACCGCCATGTTTGCCTGGCTGCCGGAATGGGGCTGCACGTTGGCGTGTTCCGCGCCAAAAATCTTCCGGGCGCGGTCGATCGCGAGTTGTTCAATCACGTCCATGTTCTCGCAGCCGCCGTACCAGCGTTTGCGCGGATAACCCTCGGCGTACTTGTTGGTGAGGACGGAGCCTTGGGCCTCCAAAATCGCGGGGCTGACAAAATTTTCGCTGGCGATCAATTCGATGTTTTCCTGCTGGCGCAATTTCTCGTGCTGGATGGCCTCGGCCACGGCGGAATCGACGTTGCGCAGGCGCAACTGGAGGGGGGCGAGGCGGAAGTCCATTTTATTGACGCGGCGTTCGTGGCGCCCTCCTTCGAATTTCGCATCGATGAAGCTGTCGAGGATTTTGCCGGCCAGTTCGCGATTGGTATCGCCGGCGAGACACAGGACGTTGACATCGTTGTGCCGGCGTATCAAGGCCGCTTCCTTTTCATCGAAGGCCTGGCCGGCGCGGACGCCGGGGACTTTATTGGCCGCGATATAGATGCCCACGCCGCTGGTGCAGCAGAGCAGGCCAAATTCAGCGGCGCCGTCGGCCACGGCCAGTGCGGCTGGCTGGGCAAAATCCGGATAGTCATCTGCCGGGTCTCTGGTGGTGGCGCCGAAGTCCTTGACGGTGAGGCCGCGCGCCAGCAAATGCGCCTTGAGGATTTCCTTGAGTTCAAATCCGCCGTGGTCCGCGCCCAGGGCAAAATTGACAAATGAGATTTTTGTGGCTTGCGCCGACAGAAACGCGTGTTGTTCCATAAATTTTAAAAGGGAGTTGATGCCTTGTTCAATTTGTTCCCGGCAATGGACGTAAACGTCATAGGGACTGCCGATGGGGTCGGGAATGTCTTTTTCAAACTGCTCGAGCGAATCGTCAAATTCTCGCAACAAAAAGGTCTTTTCGGCCGCCGCCGGGTATAACAGGCCGATGGTGTCCACGTGGGCATGGGTCATGCCAAAGATGTAATCCGCCTGGCGCACCAGTTCGGAAGTGAGCGCCCGGCTCCGCTGGGCGGAGATTTCAATGCCAATCTCCTTCATCGCATTCACGGAATGCGGCGTCGGCGGCTGGCCGTCGATTGCGCCGATGCCGGCGGAAAAAATACGGAATTCGCCGCGATTGCCCATGGCTTTGCGAAAAAGCCCCTCGGCCATCGGGCTGCGGCAAACATTCCCAGTGCATATGAACAAGATGGTTTTCATCCCGGCAAAGATTCAAGGTGAATCGTCAACGGCCAATCGTCAATCTGAAATCAGGTATGCGACAAGCGCAAGGCCGCCAACCCCCTGATGAAATCAACACCGCGCGCCAAAACCGGATCGCGAATAAAACCCCCTTGTGGCCCGGTTTCGTTGGGGGATAATGGCCCTTGCGGCGCGGTGACTAGGGGGGAAACGAAATCCCCCTCCTGATCACCATCCTTGATTTTTTCGCGCACCAAGTCGGCCTCGGTGGTGTGGTCGATATAATCCAGAATATCATTGGTTCCGGCGCCGGCCGCCGGTTCATTCGTGAAACCTGTTCCGTAGGGATACTTCATAAATTTTTGTTCGGCGTCGGCACTGACGGAGACCAGGATGTCCGGCTTCAAATCCGGCGAACTGCCAAAAATCAAACCGGCGTTGCTGGCGCGCAAATCCGCGGCCAGTTTCTCGGCCGCGCCCAATGTTTGATCATTCACGAGGATGGCCAGCGGCCTTTTGTCCTGGCTGAGCAGAGATTCCACCGCTTTGGCGGAATCCTCGTCGCTGCCTCCGGCGAAACGCAGGTCCAAAACCATGCCCACAATGTTGTTGGAGGCGGTCACGGCCTGTTCCTCGGACTGGATTTCCGCCTGCAAATTTTTATCGACGGCGGCAACGCGGAGATAGGCCACGTTGCTCTCAATGACGGCGGAATTGCCCAACACGCCGTCGTTGCCCTGGGCCAGCAGGGGAGCTGGCGCTGAAAGCAGGAGGGCGAACAGCAGCGGATTCACACAACGTTGTGTCATTGGGCCACAAAAATGCGGGATAAACTTGGGAAAGTAAAGGGGGGCATTTTCATTTTTTCAGTCGGATTTCACATGGTGGTGGCGATATGTTATTATACATGACTGCGGACTTGGATTTACTTCAGCAATTTGCGCGTGAAAATTCGCAGGACGTCTTCAACGAAATTGTCCGGCGACACGTAAATCTCGTGTATTCCGCGGCGCTACGGCAAGTCCGCTCGCCGCAACTGGCCGAGGAGGTTGCGCAATCCGTTTTTGCCGACCTCGCCCGCAGTGCCGGCAGATTAAAACCGGACACGATTTTGATCGCATGGCTTTACGCCGTGACGCGGCGGACGGCGATTGATGTCATCCGCAAAGAATCGCGCCGCCAATTGCGCGAACAAATCGCCCTGGAAATGAACACCATGAACGCGACCGCCAATGAATGGGCGCAAATCGAACCGACGCTCGACGATGCGATGGCCGCCCTGGAAGAAACCGATCGTAATTTGATTTTACTTCGCTATTTCGAGAACAAATCACTCCGCGAGATTGGCGATTGCTTGAAAATCTCCGACGATGCGGCGCAGAAACGGGCGAGCCGCGCCCTCGAACGATTGCGGGAATTCTTTACGAAACAAAACGTGACCATTGGGGTGGGAGGGCTGGCTGTCTTGATTTCCGCGAACGCCGTCCAAGCCGCGCCAATCGGGCTGGCCGCCACGATTTCCGCCGCCGCCTTGACCGGCGCAACCATTTCTTGTTCAACCGTCATCACCGCAACCAAAATCATCGCTATGACCACGCTCCAAAAAATCGTCGTTACCGCTGCTATCGCCGTGTTGGCAGGCGCGGGCATCTATGAAACGGGCAATTTTGCGAAAAGGCATGGCGGGGCAATGCCCCCGATCATTGAGACAAACGTTTATGTCTCACGAGCAGAATTTGCACCCGCGAGTTATGCTACGCCGGATTCCACGATCAAATCGCTCTTTTTTATCCAAAGTAAAGGCGACATTAAAGCTACCTTGGACAGCGCTTCTCCCGCGTTTCGAGCCATTTTAGAGAAAGCATTGCAAATAACTCCACAAGGGGAACGCACGCTATCCAACAGTATAATCGAGGAGTCCAAATACTATTTGGGTTATCGCATCAGCGGTGTGGAAAAAATCTCGGACGACAAAATGGTGGTTACAGTTCTTGTTGATGATGCCCGGCTTAACCAAACCGGTCAAAAGCCGGCTTATTACTTTGTAGTAAAAGCAAAGTCACATAAAAAGTGGCAGTTGGTTCGAATCAACTCCGAGTGGAAATACGACGGGGCGCCCGATGAACCCAATAATAAATCATCGTAGCACCTTGGCGGCGATGTCGCGGCGGAAATGCGCGCCATCAAAATGAATTTTTTCAACGGCGGCATAGGCGGCGGCCTGCGCGGCTTTCAAATCCTTGCCGAGGGCGGTCACGCCGAGAACACGTCCGCCATTCGTCACGATTTGGCCGTCTTTCATCGCTGTTCCGGCATGAAACACTTTCGTGTCTGGCAATGTATTCGCGGCATCAATTCCTGAAATAATCTTCCCTTTGGGGTAACTGCCGGGATAACCGCCGCTGGCCATCACCACGCACAGGCTGGACTGCGGGTCCCATTTCAAATCAATCTCGCTCAATGTGCCGCTCACGCTGGCATCAAGCAGTTCCACGAGGTCGTTTTCCAGCCGCGTTAGATAGACCTGCGTCTCGGGATCGCCGAAGCGCGCGTTAAATTCCAGCACTTTCGGACCGTCCTTCGTCAAGATGATGCCGGGATACAAGATGCCCCGGTAATCGATTTTCTCTTCCGCGCACCCGCACATGAATGGCTCAAGGATTTTTGCGCCGGCCTCGGCAAGCTGCGCCTCACTCAGAAATGGCGTGGGGCAATAGGTGCCCATCCCGCCGGTGTTCAGGCCCCGGTCGCCGTCCAGCGCGCGTTTGTGGTCCTGCGACGTGGGGAAAATCTTCGCGGTTTGGCCATCGCATAACGCGTGCAGGGAAACTTCGACGCCTTCCAGAAATTCTTGAATGACGACCCGCGCACCCGCCGTGCCGAAGGCTTTGCCCACCATGATTTCGTCCACCGCCTTTTCTGCTTCAGCGGCGTTGGCGCAAATCAAAACGCCTTTGCCCAGAGCCAAGCCATCGGCTTTCACCACGCATGGGCCGCGCGACGCCGCAAAAGCCCTGGCCGGGGCGACCTCCGAAAAAATCCCCGCCGCAGCCGTGGGAATGCCGTATTTCTCCATGAACTTCTGCGAGAAAACCTTGGAAGATTCAAATTGCGCCGCTTTTTGGTTCACGCCCCAAATGCGCAGGCCGTTCTTCTGGAACAAATCCACGATCCCCAGCGCCAGCGGATTGTCTGGACCGACCACGGTCAGATTGATTTTTTTTTCGACCGCAAACGCAAGGAGTTGGGGTAAATCCTCCGCGCCGATGGCGGCGCAATGCACCGGCGCGCCATTCTTAATGAGATGTTCCTGCGCGATGCCGGCGTTGCCCGGCGTACACCACATCGCGGATACATGCGGCGATTGCGCCAGCTTCCAGACGAGGGCGTGTTCGCGTCCACCCGAACCGATGACCAGGAGTTTCATTTCAGTAAACTTCATCGTGGGTGCCGATGCTTTCGAGCAGAATCGCATCTCGCCCTTGGTATTTCACGAATTGGAAAACAGCTCGCAAATCGTAGCCGCCACTGCATGCCCATGAACCCGTCAGTTTGCCCTTCAACTTGTGCGTCTTGAGATGCGGATGAAAAGCATCGTCGGCCAGGAGTTCGAGCATTGATTGAAGTTCATTCGCAAATTGCGGGTGTTTGGCCAATAACCGACGTGAAGAACGGACAAAAGCTTTCGACGGCAAGAGGAGCCGTTTCACGCCAAAACCTTATGCATGATTTCCGCCGGCGACGCCGGGCGCAGCTTGCCCGATTTAAATTCTTTACGCGCGGCCTGCACCGACTTGATTAATTCAGCGCGCCGACGCTCCGCCAGCCGCTTTCGGACAGTGTCCACAAGTGATTCCTGCTGGTCTTCGGGCAGCGCTTCAATCGAATCCAGCACCTGGCCGTAGCTTTTCATGCAGCCAATTTAATCCGGTAAGAGGCGGAAGGCAAGCACCTGAGTCATCGTAGCAAGTCGATGGATCGCGCCAATTATTTTCCGAACTTGAACCATTACCAGGTGAACCAGGGGATGCTTTTGGGAATTGGATTAAATTATCGGACTATTGAATTAAACGGTAATAGTTCGCCCCATGTTCCATTGATGAATTGAAACATGCGTTCTTTGGGTCTCTTGGCTAATTCGGCGGCTTCGAGAGTTTTATAACCAGTGAATTCATCTGTAATTCCGGGATGCTTGACCACGAATGTGTTGTCAGATTCAGATCGCAATCCCCAAAAATCTCTTGTGAAGGCACTGAAATATGTACCAAATATCAACATGGAACAAAATATCACAAACCAAAAAAATTTCAAACAGAGCCACTGCCAGCTTTTATCCAACCGTGCAATTGAAGCAGCCATTGAATTATGATTTAGGCGCAATCGTCACAACTCTTGCCCCTTGGCATAATGGATACGTGGCCAGATACGGCGCGATGAGCCTTTTCATCAATTCAGCATCGTCACCATAAATATACGGTGCGGTTTCTGACTGTCCTTCCCAATAGCTTTCGATGCTTCCATGCCCTTTGACCAAAATATTTAGCTCGTCAATCACAAGGTTGATATCGCAAGTTTTGTAAATTTCTTTCGGCAAATTAATTCCGTCTATATAAACACCAAAGCCCTCTGCTCTTCCAAAAGGGATTCCCCGTTCTTTTTCGCCATCCCGAACGATCAATTTTGAACCTTTTGGCGCACCATAAGATTCAAGGCGCTCAATGACAAATGGAATGCTTTTTTCCAGGTCGGTCAAAACAGTTCAACATCAACAAATTCAATCTCTTTGGTTTTTAGCAGCAGCGTACCGCCGCCGTCAGTCTGGCCGTATTTATGTTTCGCCAATTCCTCGTTAAGCGGATCTTCATATCGCTCCCCTCGTTCAATCGGCATCAATTTGTGATTTAGCCGGGCAGTTACCATGACTTGTTCTGATGGTGTGTTCATAATTGACTCAAACGTCCTGGATAATATATTCCACCCGCGCGGCGCCCTTGCCTTTGACGACTTCGCCGATGAGCCAGGCCTCGTGCTTTTGCGCGCAAATAAATTTCAGGACCGCCTCCGCCTTTGTTGCCGACACAATGGCGACCATGCCGATGCCCATGTTGAAGACCTGGTATAATTCCGCGTCCGGCACGCCGCTCTTCTCCGCGATGATCTGGAAAATCGGCAACATGTCCCATGAATCTTTGCGGATGACGACGTCGAGCGTCCGGGGCAGGACGCGCGGGATATTGTCCACAAATCCACCACCGGTGATATGAGCCAGCGCCCTGATGATTTGCGATTCACGATTTACGATTGGCGATTGATTAAAGCGCGCAATTAATTTCTGAACGAGAGGGCCATAGCTAATATGCACTTTTAATAATTCGTCGCCGATGGAGCCTTTCAGCCCGGAAAGGCGGCTGGTGGGCTTCAATTTCAGGTCCTCAAAGAAAATTTTTCGCGCCAGCGAATAACCATTCGTGTGCAATCCCGAGGACGCGATGCCAATGACCGCATCCCCGGCCTTCACGTTTTTTTGGCCGTTCAGCATCCGGGATTTTTCAACCACCCCGACGATGGTTCCGCTCACATCGTATTCGCCGGGCTGGTAAAAGCCGGGCATCTGCGCCGTCTCGCCGCCGATGAGCGCGCAACGATTTTCCGCGCAGGCGCGGGCAAAGCCCTTGATGATTTCGGTGAAGACGCGCGGCTCCAATTTGCCGGCGCCGAGGTAATCGAGGAAGAACAACGGCTCCGCGCCCAGCACGGCGATGTCATTCACGCAATGGTTCACCAGGTCCGCGCCGATGGTGTCGTGCCGGTCCATGGCGAACGCGATTTTAAGTTTGGTGCCGACGCCGTCCACCGAGGAGACGAGCACCGGCTCGCGATATTTTTTGAGATCGAGCGCGAACAAACCGCCAAAGCCGCCGACCTTGCCCAGCACCTCGCGCCGATGGGTGGAGGCGAGCAATTGGGGCAGAGTCGCTTTGACCCGGTTGCCAAGATCAATATCAACGCCGGCGGCGGCGTAGGCTTTTTGTTTCATGCAGGAAGATTAAATCGTGAAAAGGAAGGACGGGCGAGAAAATTTCAAGTTCGTGTCACGGCTCCAATTTCTTTATCCCCCGGCGCCACAGATCGAAATGATATAGCGCCACGACCACCAGGGAATGGCCGATTTTTTCGTCCGCGACGAGCCGGGGCATTTCCGAAGCCGGCACCAGATGCGTCGCCAAATCCTCGGCATGGTCCAACTGCGTGGGGTGCGTCAAACGGCAATTTTCAATAAGGACAGTATAGGTCACATTGTTCAAGATGGCGGGATTGGAGTGGACTTTCCCCAGCAGGCGGGCGTTCGCGCCTTCGTAGCCGGTTTCCTCGCGCAATTCGCGCACGGCCGTCGCCACCGGATCAGTCTCCCCGGGGTCCATCATGCCGCCGGGAATTTCCAATTCCACCGTGTTCGAGCCATGGCGAAATTGCTCCACCATTACCAATTGGTCGCCGGGCGTGACGGCAATGACATTGACCCAATTCACCGTGTCGAGGACAAAAAAATCGTGGGTTTTGCCCGTGCGCGGGGAGACGGAGAGGTCGCTGCGCAATTTGAAGATGCGGAAATCGCCCAGCGCCTGGGAGCCGATTTTTTTCCACGGTTTGATCACGCGGCGGAAATTTTAATTTCTCCGCTGCGCGGTGGTGCCATACCGCATCAGGGTGAGCAGGTGTTGGAGGGCTTCTTCGGGGGTCCGACCGCGTTGTTCGGCCAATTGCCTGGCGCGTTTTTCCAGTTGCGCGGCCATTTCCGTGGATTTCTCCGCGGGACAGCCGAGGGCAACCAGGAGTTTGGCCAGTTCCGAATTTTCCATGAAATTATTTCATTGAATCACGCGGGGCGATTTTGATGCTGACGACGCCGATGCGTTTTAGCGGTTTGCTGTTTTCGCCCGAGCCGCCGGAGCCGACCGGCGACCCGGAAATTTTGCTCAACACTTCGTCGCCTTGGACCAATTGGCCGAACGCGGTGTATTGGCGGTCGAGGAAGGAAGCATTGCCGTCGCAGATAAAGAACTGGCTGCCGGCGGAATCCGGGTGGCTGGAGCGGGCCATGGAAATGACGCCGCGCTGGTGGGAGCGGGCGTTGAACTCGGCTTTGATGGTGTACCCCGGGCCGCCCGTGCCCCACATCGATACCTTTTGTGGGTCCTTGGTGAGCGGGTCGCCGCCCTGAACCATGAATCCCTTGATGATCCGATGGAAGCACGTGCCGTCATAAAATCCCTTTTGGGCGAGGGCCTTGAAATTCTCGACGGTTTTGGGCGCCACATCCTGCCAGAATTCGAGCACCATTTGTCCCTCGGTGGTGTTGATGATCGCGACTTCGCTCATGGCTGCCCTCCTTGGTTTTTGTCCGCAACAATCGTCGCGGATTTGATGTAATCGAGGTTCGGAAAACTTTGTTTCAGGTAGGCATTGCCTTCCATCTGGATTTGGCCCTGGCTTGGTCCGGAGCCACCTGGCGCTCCTTCGCCATATTCCCCGTTGATCTTGTCAACGACGTCCATGCCCGTGGTTACTTTGCCGAAGGGCGCGAAACCTTGCCCGTCGAGGCTGGTATTGTCGCCAAAGTTGATGAAGAGCTGCGTTGTGCGCGTGTTGGGACCGGCGGTGGCAAAGGTAATCGTGCCGCGGGTGTTGCTGCCCTTGACCGGGTCATCGGTAATCGCGGCGTCGCGCCATTTGGCGGATACCGCCGGATCGCCGTGAATTCCGAACTGGCACATGAAACCGGGGATGACACGGAAAAACGCGATGTCCTTGAAAAATCCGGAGCGAACCAGGTTGTAAAAACGGTCGGCCCCGTTGGGGGCCAGCGAGCGGGTGACCGTGATGGTGAATTTGCCCTTGGTGGTGTCAAAAACCGCCTGGAACGTATCCGGCGCTTTTGCCGTGAGCTTGGAGGGGTCCGTAAAATCAAGCGTGGCGTTCGTTTGCGCCCTGGCTGCCAATGCGCCGGTAATAAGGGCGGCTGCGAATAATAAATGGATTATTTTCATCGTCGCGGAATTTTCCATATTTGCTAAAAAAAGTCACGCCTCGATTTCAATCTTTTCTCATCGAACGGGTGATCAAGCTGGCCCGGTTCACGTTGCGATTGCGTGAAACGGCCAGGCCAATCAGCCCGACGGCGGCAATCACGAATCCCGCCCCCAATGCGAACGCGCCCTTGCGATTGAAATGGGAAGGTTCAGGCGGCGTCGCTACGGCAGGCGCGACGATGGCCTTCGTGGCCGCCACCAGGTTGGTCGCCACGACCAGGTTGGTGGTAACCACGACATTGGTAGCCACCACCACGTTGGTCATGGTGATGGTATTCGTCACCGTCACTTCGCGGTGGGGAGGCTTTGCCGGCGGGGGAGGCGGACTGTTGACCGGGGCGAGGGCCGACGGCGGTTCCTCGTCCATCACGTTGGTGCCGACGATGATTAAAGGTTTGAGCGTTGACGGCGGTGGCGCCGGCGCCGGCGGCGCGGTCATCACTGGTTTTGGCTGTGGCGGCAGCGGGAACGGGGGAAAATCCGGAAAGTTCAACATTCCGGGCGGAAAATTTACCGTACACCCCGTGTATTGGCCCAATTGAGTGCGCAGGACGAGGACGTAGGGTTGTTTCGCTTTTTTTTGAGCGGCATTGTGTTCTCCAAAAATTTGGTTAATGCCGCCATTGTACGGGGTCCAGTTGATATTATCCGCCCCGTCACAAAAAATCAAAATGGTCAGGCGCGGCGAATTGGTGATGACCTCGTCGAGCGCCGGCTGCAAGACCGCGAAGGTTGTGCTCCCGGAATAATGCTGTTTGCGGATGTATTTATCGATCGCGGTGGCAATCCCCTGCGCATTTTCGGGTGCCCACGTGGCCAGGGGAAATTCGCCGGTCCGCAGGCTTTTGTCGAAGGTCCAGATTCCGAGGCTGTCTTCGGCCTGCAAATGCCCGCCCATGCTGGTGGCCAACAGTTGGTCCACCTCAAATTGCTCCGCCTTGACCCGGTCCTTCATGTCCGAGGAGGTGTCGAAAATGAGGAGGAAGCGGCTCGGTAAATCCTGCGCCCGAACATTCGCGGTGAACAGAAGGCAGGCGGCCAGGAGCGGCCAGGCTGCGGCGGATTCAAAGAGGCTCGGTTTGGTTTTGCTCATTTATTTTCGGTGCGCCCTTTTGCCGGCTGGGCGCGGTTGATTTATGATCGCGACCGTTTAAAACGATTTTGCTCGCGGCGATTGTGACTTCTTAATTCGTCCTGCAACCCAGTGAGGACGTCTTCTACCCTCCGGATAAAGTTTTGGCAACTGGCCACGTGACCGCCAAAACCGCTCACGGTGTCCCGCTCGGCAAAATCGTCCGTCACCACCAGCACCTCGCCATGTTCCTGGAACCGGTGCGCCGCGCGTTCGATCAAATCGTCGGCGGTTTTGCCGGCGCGCGAAAAAAGCACTTCCACGTTCCGGTTCGATTCTTTTTTGGGAGCGCCGGGCGGCGCACCCGCGCCGTCAAAAAAAATCGTAATCGGTTCGCCCGTCGCATCGTGGTACCGGGTCAGCGCGAAAATCAACTCGTCGCGCGCGCGTTCGGAATGCCGCGCCGCGCCGGGGGCCAATTCCGGCCAATTGTGCAACAGACTGTAGCCGTCCACTAATATGCGCACCAGCGCCATGCGCGAACAATAGCGGGTCTCCGGGAAAAATAATATCTTAATTGTTGTGGAATGTAATGCTTGAATCGCGGGGGCCGAAACTTGAAACTGGGGCCATGTCGGCTCTCTTTCAAAAGTCGAACCAGCGCATCGCGGCGCTGGCGCTGGTGATCCTGGCGCTAGACCAGTGGAGCAAATGGTTTCTGCTCCGCTCATTGGGTGACTTTCCGGATGATGAAAAGGTGATTATTCCAGGCTTTTTCAAGTTCGTCCATTGGGGGAACACGGGGGCGGCCTGGAGCCTGTTCAGCGGCAACAACGGCGTCCTGGCGCTGGTCGCGCTCGTCGCGCTGGTCCTGCTGTTTTTTACCCGCCATCACTTCGAGTCGCACACCTGGTTGGGCCAGATTGCCTACGGCTTGATCTTTGGCGGCATCGCCGGAAACCTGGTGGACCGGTTGCACCGCCATGAGGTGGTGGATTTTATCCGGTTCTTCATGGTGCAGCGCGGCGGCGGCGAAATCGGTTTTCCCGCCTTTAACCTGGCGGACAGCGCGATTTGCACGGGGGTCGGTTTGATTTTCCTGATCACCTGGAAGAACGAGCAGACGCCGAAAAAGCCGGCGGAATCGTCGTGAGCGACCGGAAGGAAACCTTCACCGTGGAACAATCGTGTCCGGGCGAACGGTTTGATTTCTTTCTGCGCCAAAAATTCCCGGCCGCTTCCCGGGGAGCCCTTCAACGGCTGATTGAGCAGGGGTACATCCGCGTTAACGGCCGGACGGTCAAGGCCTCCTACGCCCCGCGCGCCGGGGATCGGGTTGATGTGGAATGGCCCGAGCCGAAGTCCGCCGAGGCGCAGCCGGAGGAAATGCCGCTGGAGATTCTTTACGAGGATGAATCGTTGCTGGTGCTGAACAAGCCGGCGGGGCTGGTGGTGCATCCGGCGGCCGGACACGAAGAACATACGCTCGTGAACGCGCTGCTGCATCATTGCCATGGCTCGTTGAGCGGCATCGGCGGAGTGATGCGCCCGGGCATCGTCCACCGGCTGGACAAGGAGACCACCGGCTGCCTGATGGTGGCCAAGAATGACGCGGCCCATCTGGCGCTTTCAAAACAATTTGCCGCGCGGCAGGTCGGAAAAATTTATCACGCGATTGTCTGCGGCGAGATGCCGCGGGACAGCGGAGAAATTCATGCCCCGATCGCCCGGCACACCTTGCACCGCAAACGCATGGCCGTGCGGGAGGATGAATCCGGGCGCGCGGCGCATACCAGTTACCAAGTCATTGCGCGGCTGAACTCCGCCACCTTCGTCGAGGCGCAAATCCACACCGGACGGACCCACCAGGTGCGCGTGCATTTTCAATATCTTGGATTTCCGGTCGCGGGAGACACGGTCTATGGCGACCGGCAGAACAAGAAATTGACCGAGGCGACCGGATTTGAACCGCCGCGGATTTTATTGCACGCGCACGAGCTTTCGTTCGTTCACCCCGCCTCCGGGAAGCGGATGACGTTTGAAGCGCCGCTCCCCGAAGATTTCCGGCAGGCGTTGAAATTTTTGCGTTCCTCGCCGGCAGCCTGATGGAGATGGACCCGGATATTTCATGTTGCGGAGCGCCGGCATTGTGCCGGCTTGGGATTTTCGAAACGTCAAAGCCGGTTGCAAACCGGCGCTCCAGCGGAATCATTTTCCGCCAAGTTTCCGTTCCAGTTTCGCCACACGCTTGATCAGTTTGGGCAAAAGTTGGATGGCAATCAGTTGCCGCTTGCTTTGTTGGTCTGGTTGGGCGGGTGTTCCGAACCATTTTTCGCCATTGGGAATGTCGTGCATGACGCCGGACTGGCCGGTGACGGTCACCTGGTTTCCAATCTTCAGATGTCCGGCCACGCCGACCTGGCCCGCCAGCACAGTGTAGTTTCCGATTTTGCTGCTGCCGGCGATCCCGGCCTGCCCCACGATAATGCAATGCTCGCCGATTTGCACGTTGTGCGCGATTTGAACGAGGTTGTCGATCTTGGCGCCCTTGCCAATCACGGTCGAGCCGAGCGCGCCGCGGTCAATCGTCACGCCCGCGCCGATTTCCACATCATCACCGATGACGACATTGCCGATCTGCGGCACCTTGCGTTGAACGCCTTCATCCAGCACGTAACCGAACCCGTCCGAGCCAATGACCGAATTGGCGTGGATGCGGACGCGGTGGCCGATTTTTCCGCGCGGATAAACGGTGACGCTTGGAAATAAATTCACATCGTCGCCGAGTTGCGAATCGTCGCCGACAAAATTTCCGGCCTGCAAAACAGAGCGGGCGCCGATCTGTACCCGTTCGCCGACAACACAATGCGGTCCGACGTGTGCGCCGGCGGCAATTCGCGCGGAGCTGGCGACGACCGCGGTGGGATGAATGCCGGGGGCAAATGTTGGGCCGGGAAAAAACAGGGGCAGGGCGCGGGCGAACGCGATGCGCGCATTGGGGACCTGAATGACAATCTTTTGGGCGGAGGAAAACCGCTGGTCGGCGATGACGGCGGTGGCCTTACTTTGTTCGGCGCGGGCAAAAAAGACCTCGTTTTCGGCGAAGGTCAGGTCCCCCGGCTGCGCATTTTCGATGGGCGCAAATCCGTTGAGGAGGGCTTTATCATCTCCAATAACTTCGCCGCCAATGAGTTGCGCGATTTCGGCTGTGGTGAATGGCATTTGATTGACTCGATTGTTGTGCTCACTATAAAGAAGCCCGAAGCCAGTTCAATGCAACATTTCCCCGGTTTGAATTCGCTTTGGCCGCCGCGGATTTTCAGCTACCCTGCGAATGACGTATGCCGCCGAATTCGCTCGATCAAATCATTCCCGAACTGCGGGATGCCGTGGGCCCCGTCATCCTGATTTCCGGCGTGGGACTGCTGTTGCTGACCATGACCAACCGCCTGGGCCGCGCCATTGACCGTGCCCGCCAGTTGAAGGCCGATTCCAGCCGCACGGAAAACGGGCACGCGCAAGTGCGCGAGCAGGTGGCGATCATTTATCGGCGGGCAAAGATGATCCGCCTGAGCATCACCCTGGCGGCCATCAGCGCCCTGCTGGCGGCCATCCTCATTGTCACGCTGTTTGTGGCGGCGGTGTTTCAATGGCCATACGGGGTGGTGGTGAGCACGTTATTTGTCGGATGCATGCTTTCGTTGAGCGCGTCGCTGGTCGCCTTCATTTTTGACATCAATCTTTCGTTGCACGCGTTGAAATTGGAACTGGAGGATTCAAAGGATTCCAAGGGCGGAGACGTGATTTAGGGAAACAGTTCAAAAGGAGATGGTGAAGGGTTCGCCCTGCAAAAAGTCAAACTGCTGACTGCGGTTTCCAAAGACCCCAAACCCGGCGCTACAAATTGATTGCGGGATACGCATCAAAACAATCAATGATGCGATCAAAATTTTCAATTACCCCTTCTGCGGCCAATCCGGCCAGGATGAAGGCGTGAACGGCAACTATTATTCAATATTTTCCAAACATAATATCACGTTCGTCCGCCGAATGTGGCAGGTCGCCATCTGCGCAGCGGCTCTGGCAATGACGACCGGTTGCTCCGACTGGAAGAAGAACGTCGAACTCAACGGTGTCCTGTTTCAAAAAGTCAGGTTCGGGAAAGATGGATTGACCATTGGCTGCATCAGTTCGGATCAAGTGATCGCCGGTCGCCCCTGCCGTCAGGGATGGGTCCATCTATATCCGAACGGCGAATTGGCCGGCTTCACGGCTTCGCAGGAAATCCAGTTGACCCGCTTCCGCATCCCCGCCGGGACCTGGGTGTTCCAAAATTCGGCCGAGGTCGTCACGGTTTGCGCCTTTCCCGGTGATGTGGAAATCCAGGGACACCTTTGTCGCGGCGGCGGGCTGCTGGGCGGTTCTGAAGGCGTCCAAACCGCGTTCTACGCGGATGGAGCATTGAAGGAGTTCTTTGCGCCCAAGCCCGCGCACATTGATGGAATCCCTTGTGGAGGCAGCTTGTTTCAGCGCGGAATCGAACTTTGCGAAGATGGCCATCTGCGCGGCGCCACGTTGAGCGAAGACCCCACCATTGACGGACAGGTTTTCCATCGCGGCGAACGCATTCAACTCACGCCGGACGGCCATCTTGCGGCCCGTTAAAAGGCAACAGCCAACGTGAGTTGGCTCCTTGAAATTGGAACTGGCGAAGCGAAAGCCGCGGGAGGGGCAATGCAATTTGACTTGCGAGATGGGGCGCGAGCGCGTATTAAAATAGTCGCATTGCCCACGTGGCGGAATTGGCAGACGCGCTAGATTCAGGTTCTAGTGAGTAACATCGTACAGGTTCAAGTCCTGTCGCGGGCACCATTTTTCATCCTTCGATCCGTTGTGACTTGGGGTGACAAACAACGACTTTTCCCTCGTAGAACGAGCAATTTTCTCACTTTCTGCCAGCATCGGCAAAGTGACACTTGTTGACACCAAATGACCCGCCGGGACCGAAGTTTGTGTGTCTATTTGTGTGTCACCTGCCGCCGTGGATTCCGACCGATGAAATCTCAGTTTTGCAATCGCCTCTTTCAACGGCAGCATTCGGGCATCGGTGTAGGTCTTGGCGGTCTGCTTTGGGTCCCGGTGCCTCATCAGTGCCATCCGAACGCGCTCGCTTGGCGTTCCCGGAGCCAGTTGCGTGCAATACGTCACGCGGAAGCTGTGGAAGTCAAGCCGCCCGTCGCCAGTGTCCCGCCAGTCGATGCCCGCCGCCGTCAAGTCCCTGTAAAACCGCTTGTAGCCGGGAAACATGCCCTTGAAAATCAATTCATCCGGCTTGCGCGACGTGCCCTTGAGCTTCCGCAACGCCGCCACCAGGTCAGGATGCAACGGCAATGCGTCCTCGTAATGGTTCTTTGAGATCATGGCGGAAACTGTGATTTTTGGACTCTCGCCGTCAAGCACGGCATC
>JBKQUF010000097.1:0-4888 GCA_052140285.1 Limisphaerales bacterium
ACACCGCTTTCAAATTGAGGGTGAGTTCCAAAGGTCCCACGTCATGCCCATCTCCGCGCCAAGCCCAAAGCGGCGTCGCGCTCCGCTTGCCGCCGCACTGCAAAACCTCGCGGCAGTTCGGACGGCTCAGGGGGTTGGCGGCCTAAACTTTTTTTCAGGATTAACGCCCTGGCGGATCAAGGATTTTTGGCCGCTAACGCCTTTTGCAGAACCGCCGGCAAATTATCTTCCACGGCATCGGCCCCCACCGCGAGAATTTTCCCCGTATCGCCGTCCACGACGACCGGGCAGGGAATCGCCTGAACGCCATACTTGGCGGCGACGGCGGCGTTCCAATAACCACCGTCATAAATCTGCGGCCAGGTCATGTTGTTTTGCTGGGTGTAGAGCTGAACCTCGGCGCTGTCGCCGGGTTTGTCCAGGCTGATGCTGACAATATCAAAACCCTTGGGATGGTACTTTTGGTAGGCGGCGAGGACATTGGGAACCTCGGCGCGGCAGGGGCCGCACCACGTGGCCCAGAAATCCAACATCACAATTTTCCCCTTGTAATCGCCGGGAAAATGGATGGTCTGGCCGTTCAAGTTCGTCGCCACGAATGCCGGCGCGGTTTGTCCCGCGGCGACCGTGGCCCGAACATCCGCCTGGGCATCCGCGCGCAGTACCAGAAAACCCAACAGGGCGGCGGCGGCAATCGCAATCGCAAATGGAATAGTTCGTTTCATATAAATAAAATTTGTTGTTGTTTTTGGCCGACTCTGCTTAACTAAATTCATAACCCGCCATTTGTAAAGGGGAAATTGTAAAGGGGAAATATTGTCCGCCAGTCGCTCCCAAAAGTCCCCGTAAATTGTAATGGCTGAATCGAACGGCTCTTGATATTCATTTTGTGGATGGCCCAAATCTCCAATCGCTCCGCGCAACTTTTCTTTGCGCTGTTGATCATCCTGGGACTGGCGGCAATCGCCTTCGGCATCACCCTGGCCATCAAGGGGATGCGCACGGAACATTGGCCCATAACGAATGGGAAAATCGAATCGGCAAACCTGAAAGAGCAATCCTCCAGGAATGGCCCGACCTATTCCGCGGAAGTGACCTACCGCTACCAGGTCAACGGCGACAGTTACACGGGCAATAAAATTTCCGTGGGCGCGCTGTCGTCATCGGACGAATATGCGCGTGCCATCCTCAACCGTTATCCGGTCGGCGCGCCGGTATCGGTGCATTACTCGCCGGGAGACCCTGCGGACGCGGTACTGGAGACCGGCATCCATGGCGGAACGTGGTTGTGTTTTGGCGTGGGCACCGTATTTACGCTGGCCGGCGTCATGTTCCTGCGCCTGTTCAAATCACCCGCGCCGGAATTATCATGGAGTCTGGAACCACAGGATGGCAGCGGGAGAAACACCAAACCTCCCGTTCTGATGGGAATCCTTTTTATGTTGATGGGTTCGTTCGCGTTCTTCGGCCGGCCCGCGCGCGAAATGTCGGAATGGATCGGCCCTTTGGCGGGCGGAATTTTTGTTCTAATCGGGATCACCCTGATTCTCAGCCGCCTCAAAAACAAGATTTACGCAAAAATTGCCGGGGTGCTGGCCGGCCTGCTGTTCCTGGCGCTGTTCCACTGGATTTCATTTGGACCGGGCGAGCGCATCGGGACCTCGACGATGCTTTTTTTCACCAAGACCGGCCATGTCAAAACGCCTTTCGCGATTTGCACCATCCTGGCCGATGTTTTGATTTTGGCCGGAATCGTCCGGTTTTTCCGGCAGCGGAACAAGTGAGGGGAGCGCGCCCGCCTCGGGCGCCCTCATTGAAGACAATGTCAAGACCTCAACCCGGATCGCATCGGAGTTAATCTGTTTCAAACAATTCACGGGCCAGTTGTGATTGGCGGATGATCCCGCGCAATGTGCCGGGGTCCAATTCGCGATGATTCGGAACGGGCACTGTGATGGTCGTGTGCTGCAAGCGTCGCTGCATAACGATGTGGCTGCCACGCTGCCGCACTTGAACGAATCCATTTTCCGCGAGAATGGCGCATACTCCCCGACCGGAAAGAATTTTTATTTTGCTCATGTCCGGGCGCTTAAGTCAACCGGGTGGCCCTAAGCAACAGCCACTGATAGCCAGGGCGAGGATGAGGATGAGGATGAGGTCAACCGGGCGGCCCTAAGCAACAGCCACTGATAGCCAGGGCGAGGATGAGGATGAGGATGAGGTCAACCGGGTGGCCCTAAGCAACAGCCACTGATAGTGGCGAGATGTAGGTTTCCCTGCGCCAGCGTTGTTTGATTTCCGAGGGACTGGCAGTTTCGAGAAATAATTCAACGGCTTCGGCGATATTCCGGCGGGCTTCTTCGACGGTTTTGCCCTGACTGACCACATCCAGCTCAGGACAGAGCGCGACAAAATATTTTTCCGAACGTTGGATGATGGCGGTCAAGGGAGGTTGAAATTTCGTCTTCATACGGGGATTTTACCTGCATTTTGTTCGAAGGCAAACGTCAACGCATTGAAATTTTCTTTCATTCACTCCTTTTCCGGTTATCTTGGTGCGCTCGATTTGACAAAAATGGAAGCCGCACACATTAGAAATTTCTGCATCATTGCCCACATTGACCACGGCAAGACCACGCTCTCCGACCGCCTCTTGCATCGGACCGGAACAATCGCGACGCGCGACATGGAAGATCAGTTGCTGGACGCCATGGACCTGGAGCGTGAACGCGGCATCACCATCAAGGCGCATCCGGTGACGATGCGTTACACGGCCCGAAACGGCGAAACCTACGAGCTGAACCTGATCGACACCCCCGGCCACGTGGATTTTGCCTATGAAGTTTCGCGCAGTTTGAGCGCCTGCGAAGGGGCGTTGCTCATCATCGACGCCGCCCAGGGGGTGGAGGCGCAAACCGTGGCCAACATGCACCTGGCATCCAGCCACAACCTCGAAATCATTCCGGTCATCAATAAAATTGATTTGCCCCATGCGAACGTGGCCGTCACCAGGCAGCAACTTGAAGACATTCTGGCGATTGATTCCTCGCTGGCGATTCTGGCGAGCGCCAAACAGGGCATCGGCATCGAGGAAATCCTGGAAGCGATCGTCGCGCGCATTCCGCCGCCGAAACCCACCGGCGAGCCGGGCCTGCAAGCGCTGGCGTTCGACTCCTATTTTGACACCTACAAGGGCGTCGTGACCCACGTCCGGGTCTTCAACGGCGAGGTCAAACCGGGGATGCAGGTCAAATTCCTGTATTCTGGCCGGAGCTATGAGGTGAAGGAAGTCGGGAGCTTCAACCCCAAGCCGTTTACGCGCGACAAACTCGAAACCGGCGAAACTGGATACCTCACCGCCAATATCAAGACCCCGAGCGAGGTGAAAATGGGTGACACCATCACCGACGCGCGGCATCCGTCGGTGGCGCTGCCGGGTTTCAAGGAAATCCATCCGATGGTTTTCAGCGGCATTTATCCCATCAACACCGCGGATTACGAACACCTCAAAACGGCGATGGGCAAGCTGAAGCTGAACGATTCCGCCTTTGTGTACTCGGCCGAAACGTCGGTGGCGCTCGGGTTCGGCTTTCGTTGCGGTTTCCTGGGCTTGTTGCACATGGAAATTGTGCAGGAACGTCTGCGGCGTGAATACGACATGGACATCATTGCCACCTATCCCAGCGTGGTTTATCACGTGGCCCTCACCGACGGCTCGCAAAAGGAAGTGGACAATCCGGCGTTTTTGCCCGAGGTGACCTACATCGAACGGATCGAGGAGCCGATGGTCAAGGCGTTCGTGATCTGCCCCAATGAAAACATCGGGGACATGATGGCGTTGATTTCCGAGAAACGCGGCAACGTGGACCACACGGAAACGCTCGACGCCAAGCGCGTGATGCTCACCGCGCTGGTCCCCCTCAACGAAATCCTGATCGACTTCCATGACCGCATCAAGAGCATGACCCGCGGGTACGGTTCGATGGATTATGAACAGGCCGGTTACCTCGAGAGCGACATGGTGAAACTGGACATGCTGGTGAACAGCGAGCCGATGGACGCTTTTTCGTGCATTGTTCATCGTGCCAAGGCGGAGAGCCGCGGACGCGCCCTGGCCGAAAAGCTCAAGGAAGTGATCCCCCGCCAGCAGTTTGCCGTGAAAATCCAGGCCGCCATCGGCGGCAAAATCGTCGCCTCGGAAACCGTCAGCGCCTTCCGCAAGGATGTCACGGCGAAATGCTACGGCGGCGACGTCTCGCGCAAACGCAAACTGTTGGAGAAGCAAAAGGAAGGCAAAAAGCGCATGAAATCCATCGGCAACGTCAACATTCCCCAGGAAGCGTTCATCGAAGTGCTCAAGTCCTGAAGATTTTTTCCAAAGCTGCGCGAGCTTCGGCGCGGACTTTAGGCGAGATCCAGCGCCCAGGTGATGTCCTTCAACTGTTGCTGCTCCAACAATTCAAATCGCCGACGGGAAACAAACTCGCGCAATGCAGCGCGCACCACGTCCGCCGCGTTTTCAAATTGGCCCGTTTCCACCGCATCGGAAATTTCGTGCGCCATTTGATCGGGCAACTCCACCTGCAACATTTTCATGACATTAATCTGGCTTGAGGAAATGATTTTGACAAGGGCGAACCGCCGCAGTCAGGTTGATGGGGTGCCGGACAAAATGCTTCCGGTTCGCCGGCGGCAATTTTGGGTGAGACTTGGGACTGTCTCGCGGCGCTGAAGAGGATTTATCCCGTAGGGATAATTTGGAACTAGCAGCCTGTCTGACTTAACTCAAGTCAGCGGGTAAGGTTGTGGTGGTAGCCGTCCCGACGGCGGAGGCCAATGGGTTCCGATTCAACGGCGGCGAATCCCGTTGGTGATATTCCGGTGCATT
>JBKQUF010000098.1:0-44607 GCA_052140285.1 Limisphaerales bacterium
CTTGCCAAAATCAGTCACGTCAATCCAATCCCCGGCATGCAGCAAGTAGATTTTCGCACAGCGCCGATGGATGGCGATGCCATCCACTTCCACGGGGAAGTTTTTATGGAACACAGAGATTATGCTCCGGCCGCTCAACTGGATCAGCCCCTCCACGTCAAACGGAACGCCGCCATAAACATTCACGCCGTAGGGCAAGTCGGCCAGATTATTGTCGTCATTGCCAGCCGGAGACGCGGGCGAATCCGTCAGCGCGGCGTTGACATAGGGTTTCAAGTCAATGGTGGTGGCGTTGACAGTATCGGCCGCCTGCTGGCGCGCCGCAATTTTTGCCTCGGCCAATTTTCTTTCTTTTGGCCAGACGTTTGCCCGCAGATTTGCCAGCACTGCTTGATACGCTGGATTGGACACATGGTTGTGTGTGTAAGCGTGGGCCAACAGCGCGGGATATTTCTCGGACCGCGCCCTCCAAACCATAAAAGTTGCGCCGCACACCAAAATGACACCGACCGCAACGGCGGTCGTCGTTTTTGCTTTGGTCCAAGCCATAATTTCGATGATGCTTTCTTTCCGGTTCGATCCGCTTTATTTGGCCCTCCATCCATAGTTTTTGCGCCGCTTGGTATAATTTCAAGTTCATTTTTCGTGGTTTGTGTTTTCACAATTATTATAATTATCATTGACGACTTTTCTTATATTGGCTAAGGGTTCTTCCAGTGCTTAATGAGATGTATTAGCATGTTTAATGTTTGATGGTAAAACAATCAGGAGCCACATCATGAATATTCGAATCCGGGAATTTTTTATCGCGCTGGCCGTGCTGGCGGGGTGTACGGTTAATGCCACCGTTACGTTTACCATCACGCCGTCCGCCGTCAGCAACACTTACCTCGGGCCGATTACGCTGCAAATCAGCAATATACCAACCGGCGACACCGTCGTGGTGCAAAAATTCGCCATTGTCAATTCCAACGGCGTGGTCGCCGCCGGCGACAGGCTGGCGCAACAATTTGATTTGACGGACGGACAGGCGGGCATGGTCATCGGCGGGGTGACGAATATCAACGTGCCCGGCGATTTGAATTCCGCGACAGGAGCCATCACCGCGACGTTGAATTTTCCCGGGGACTTTCCGCAAGAAATCATCGGGCAATATGGGTATGTGCTTTCCAGTGCGGCCGGACATTTTGCGCCGATAACAAATCTGTTCACCGTCACCAATTTTCCCTACGCGCAGAAAATCACCGGCAGCGTGACCAGCAGCGGCGGAAACATACCCTATGCTGGTGTCCTTCTGTTTCCCGCGCCGGTCCCCGGACACGACATGGGAAACCCGGTCGGGGGAACGGTAGCCAATGGTTCGGGCGCCTACAGCATTCTGGTGCCAGCCGGGACTTATGTGCCATTTGCTTTCCAAAGTAATTATGTCGCCAATTACTCGACGTCGCCGGTTCTTACTTTAACCAATACGCAGGTCATCACCACCAACCTGTCGCTCACAGTTGCCACGGCACACATCTCCGGCAAAGCCGTTGATGCCGACAATTCCAGCCTCGTGCTGCCTGGTCTTTTTGTGCCGGCAAATGGCGCCAACGGCTTGGGCAACAAGCTGATTGCGATCGCGTCCACCGACACCAATGGCAATTTCAACATGGGGGTCACGTCCGGGTCATGGAAATTCAGCGGCAACCCCGAAGGTTTGGCTCTTCACGGCTATGTTGCATACGATGACGGCACCAATCTTAACGCCGGCGCCACCGGCTTTGTCGGGGGTTTTTACAAAGCCACGGCGCTGTTTTATGGCACCATCCAGAACAGCCAGGGAAATCCATTGCCGGGGATTGCCATTGAAGCCTATGACAACAATGACAATGAATTTGATACGGACGGCTACTCGGATGCGAGCGGGAATTATGTTTCCGGCGCGGTGGGCGGTTTGGGCAGCAACGACCCGTGGGTGGTGGATGTGGACAACGCGAGCAGTTTCCCCAATGACGTCTTTTCCCAACCAGCGATCCAACAAAATGGGGGCACGAATCTCGCCATCGGCAAAGCGGTGCTTATAAATTTCACCGCGATTGTCGCAACCAATGAAATCACCGGCCATGTCCAGTTTGACGGCACCAATGTCGTCGGGGTTCAGGTTGATGCCTACGCGACCATCGGCGCGATTAATTATAATGCCACCTCGGTGGACACCGATACCAACGGCAATTATTCATTGAACGTGGGCAATGGCGCCGGCGGCACCATTTGGACGGTGAATGTTTATGATTGTGGATGTTCCGACAGTGACAGCTTGAACAACGTCATCGACGGCGGGAATTATCAGGGGGATTATCAAGACCCGGCCAGCCAAAGCGTGACGATTGACAACGACAATGGCACGGCAAATTTCACGGTGTTGCCCAACGGGTCGGGTCAAATTTTTGGATACGTGACGGACACTGATGGCGACCCCGTGGCAGGGGTGAACGTGGATGCGAACGACGGCATGGGCGACACGTACACCAACAGCACGGATGGCAGCGGCTATTATACATTCAATGTCGCGAATGGAAATTGGGACATCAGCGTGGATTGCGGGGGGTTGACCGTGGATGGTTACCAGTGTGTCAGCGATCAAAATGTGACTGTGTCAAGCGGGAACGAGAGTGTTGAACAAGATTTCACCGTGCAATTTAATTCACTGCAAATCACGACGCCGACCACACTGAATAACGGAACGAACGGCACATTTTACAGCCAGACCTTTCAAGCGACCGGCGGCACGCCGCCTTATAGTTGGTATATTCCGGATTACTCCGGTCCTCCGCCGGCGAACTTGTCTCTGTCCACCAATGGCGTTCTTTCCGGCACGCTTTCAGACACAGCCCAGCCGTATTATTTTTCTGTGGGGGTAACCGATTCGGTCGAAAATACTAATGAAGTGCTGTTCACGCTGAACGTCGTCAATCCGCCCCTGGTCATAACCAATACCTCGTTGCCCAATGGCAATGTCGGCGTTTCTTATGCCACGCAACTCGGGGCAACGGGCGGGCAATCTCCTTACACCTGGCAACTCGCTCTTGGCTCGGCCAGCCCGCCGCCGGGATTATCGCTGAACCCCAGCGGCCTCATCTCCGGAATCCCGACGACGAATAAAGCCGCCGCGTTCAAGGTTCAGGTGAACGACTTCGGTTCCGACGTGACAAACAAGGTCTTTTCCATTGCCATCAATCCCGACCCAATTCTTGGGTCGCCCGGCTGGCGCACCAATCGCTTCTTTATGTTACTGAATGCAGCGTCCAACCAGAATTATACCCTTCAGATGTCCACCAATTTGGTTTCCACCAATTGGACGACGATTCTAGTGACCAACAACGCGACGACCAATTCCTATATGGTGACCGATCCGAACGCGACGAATAAACAGGGATATTACCGCGTCTTCATCGGCCCCTGATTCGTCCACGCCCTTCACATTCATAAACAAAGGAGAGTCTGGATCACAACCGGTTCCACCAGATGGCGGTGGGTTTGGGCACGTCAAAAGTGACCCGGCGGTCGGGGCTGTCCAGTGTGTAGATTTGATAGCTGGTGGGTTTGAGGGAGAAGTGGCCGGCCGCAAGCCGGCGGAGGCGGTGATGCAGAATCCATAACGGCCGCAGGGTCCGAACCCAAACTGGAATCATTTCTTCCGTTTCTTTTTTCTCGCGGAGGGCGTTGGGTTTGAGATTCATGTTTTCACCGGTGTCGGCGAAGACCGAAGTGAAGGCATCGCAGACGGCCATGGGCACTTTGGCTTTCATCAGGGCGAGCATCCAATGAAAGTCGCCGGAGTCGCGCCATTTCGGGTCAAAAAAAATCCCGCGTTCAAAAATGACGCGGCGGCGGATGAAAATGGAACTGGTCAGAATGGGAAAGCGAAACCAAATGCCCCGGGGATGCGGCGCCATTTGATGCCGATGGCAGATGTAGTTCCCGCCTCCATTAGTGATGATGCTGCCCGCCAGCGCGACTTCAACCTTGGGATTGGCTTCAAAAAAATCGCGGGCGGTTTTCAGCGCGCCCGGAAGATACTGCTCGTCGCAATTCAAATAGGCGAGGATGTCCCCGGTGGCGCGGCGGAAGCCGCGGTTGATGGCGTCATACATTCCGCCGTCCTTTTCGATGAAGGCCTTGACGCGCGGATCGCGCGGCAGCCACTCCTGGGTCCCGTCATCGGAACAGGAATCCTGGATGAGATGCTCGAAGTTCGCGCCCTCTTGGTCCGCGACCGAAGCGATGCACAGCTTGAGCCATTTCGCGCAGCGGAAGCTGGGGGTGACGATGGAGAAAGTCATGACAAAATATCCATCGGCGGACTTGCCGCGAATGTTTTATCATCAACGTGAACCATTCGTATTCAAGAGGGCCGCGGCGACCCTTGGCCGGAAGGAATCCTCCGGAAAATCATTTTTCATTTGCCGGCACAAGTCCTCCAGGATTTGGACGGCCTGGGGGTCCGTTGTCACCTGTTCGGGACTTGGGTTCCCATAACTTGAAGAAACAAAAAGTTCGGGGCGGTTCAGGACCGCGGCCGGGGCGGACAGATGGCATCGTTGATAAAGCTTCATCGCAACCTGCGCAAAATCGGTTTGAAACGAATCATAATGCACCGGCACATAACGCGCCATGCCATTATTAATCCGATTGATGCTTTGCCGGATCAGGTCATACGTGACGGCCAATTGCCGCGCGGTTTTCGCTTCCACCGAGGCGCCGGGCAATTTCATGGATGCTGGTATTTGAATGCCCCAATCAGGATTACCCGTGCGTTTTTTCTGCGCCAGGAGCGACAAAAAATTGCTGGCAGGATTTCGCAGGCAATGCACAAAAATGGCGTCCGGGAAGACGGCGTTGAAATATCTGATCTTCAGGGAGAATCCCGGCTGTTTCAACAACAGCCGTTTTTTTCGCATGATGAATGCGCGTTTCTTCAGGTCGTTGGGCAGCGTCAAGCGGGTGTTCTCGTCCAAGTCTTGCTCGGTGAGACAATCATCGGGAGCATTTTTCCATCGGCCTTGCTGGGTTCCCAAATGCTGCAACCAGTACCGGACTCCTTCCGTCAAAGGAAACAGCCCGCCATCAATTTCCCCGACGGTTTTGGGCACGGAACGATAAAGTTGGTTTTCGTGTGCTGAGAGGATTCGGCGGAGCAGAGTCGCTGAAAACGGGTAGTCGGGAAATCGGTCCGCGATGGTTGTCAGGGCATAAACGTTGGCATGCGTGGCGAGCAGCGCATAAATGAAACTGGTCCCTGAACGTTCCGGACCGACAATAATAATGGGGCGGTCAAGGGAAGTACGAAGCGCGGGCTTTTCCAGCCCCAGCGCCAAGACTCGTTCGGTGACGGCAAAGGCGACTCTAAAAGCCGACCGGGTTGACGCTTTCAAGGTGTGTTTCATATCACTTGGCGCCGGGTTGAGTGGGAGTCAACGTCGAACGGCGCCACGGTGTCAATTGCGGTAAAGTTAGGGGTAAATTTGCAGTGGTGTCAAACTAATCGGACGTCCAGATTTTGTTGCGCCAATTGATGCACCAATTTCGATGCTCCCTCCACGTTTTCGGCCACGGTATCAATGAAATTCAATTGCTCCCGCGGACGCGGCTCATCAAAGGGAAAATTCAACAGCTTGTCCAATTGCCCGGCTTGGGCGCGATGGTAGAGTCCTTTGGGGTCGCGTTGGATACAGACATCCAGAGGCGCATGCACATAAATCCAGACCAGCCGTTCTCCCAGCACCCTGGCAACCGTGTCACGATGACTGTATTGCGGAGCCATGGTGGAAACAATCACGTTGAGGCTTTGCTCCGCCGCGAGTTTGGCCACCTCGGCGATGCGCCGGTGATTTTCCCCCCTTGCCTCCGGAGTAAACGCGAGGTCCGAACTAAGGCCGGAACGCAGGTCATCGCCGTCCATGTAAAATACGGGAACCTTTTGTGCCAGCCAAGCATCGTGCAATTTTCGGGCAAGCGTGGACTTGCCGGCGCCGGAGCGTCCAAAAAACCAAAACACTTTAGTCATTGCAAATTAACCGGGACCCGGGGCTTTCGGTGACTTTTCCAGTACCGCTTCAAGTTTCACAGGTTTTGATTCTATCAGCAGGGGGAAAACCCAGGCAAGGTAAAACAGATTTTTTTATGTAAGGCGTTGTCCTACACCTGGAAGCGTTGGGCGATGGGGATGCGGCGGCCCATGCCAAAGGCGCGCGCGGAGATTTTGAGGGCCGGCGCGGCCTGGCGCCGTTTATATTCGGCAAAATTGATTTTATTGAGGACGTCATTGACGGTTTTAGGGTCAAAACCCCTGGCGATGATTTGTTCTTTGCTTGAATTTCCGACGATATAAAGTTCCAGAATCGCGTCGAGCGTGTCATACGGCGGCAACGAATCCTGATCCTTTTGATTTGGACGGAGTTCGGCGCTGGGAGGTTTCAAAATTGAATTTTCCGGAATCACAGTCTCCCGGCGGTTGACCCATTGGGCAATTTTGTAAATGTCGGTTTTGAGGACATCCGCCAGCGGGGCCAAGGCGCCGTTCATATCGCCGTAAAGCGTGCAATAGCCGACGGCCATTTCGGATTTATTGCCAGTGGTCAGGACCAGCGCGCCAAATTTGTTGGAAAGGGCCATCAAGGTGGTTCCCCGCAGACGCGATTGCAGGTTTTCCTCGGTTTCGTTGGGCTTCAACCCGGCGAAAACCTTGCCCAATTGTTTTTCCACCGCGCGAAAGACCAGTTCAATCGGCAACACTTCGTAGCGGATGCCGAGTGTTTTTGCCAGCGCTTCGGCATCTGTCAAGCTGCCTTCGCTGGAATAACGCGCCGGCATGGCCACACCCGTGACGTTTTCTTTCCCGAGCGCATCCGCCGCCAGGACGGCGGTCAACGCTGAATCGATTCCCCCCGACAGTCCCACAATAACCGACTTGAACCCGCATTTGCGGACATAATCGCGAATGCCGAGCGAGAGGGCGGAAAAAATTTGCGCTTCCCTCGCGGGAAATTCGCCGCGGCCCCCGGTGCCCGCCGTTTGAGCCACGTCCGCGACGAAGACGTCCTCCTCAAATCCCTTTCCGACGGCAATGGTTTCGCCGGCGGAATTGAAGGCGACGCTGTGCCCGTCGAAGATCAATTCATCGTTGGCGCCGACGAGGTTGACGTGCGCCAGGGGAACTTTTTCATCGCGGGCGACGCGGGCGAGCATTTGCGCGCGGACCCGCTCTTTGCCGTCATGCCACGGGGAGGCGGAGATGTTGAAGATAATTTCCGCGCCCTGGGCGATCAACTCCTTGACGGGGTCGCGGCGGTACAATCGCTCCGGCCAGAAATCCTCGTCGTTCCAGATGTCTTCGCAAATAGTGATGCCGATTTTTTTTCCTTGAAAGGCGAAGGGCGCGATTTTCTTTTCCGGCTCGAAATAACGGTCTTCGTCAAAAACATCGTAGGTTGGCAGCAATGATTTGCTGGCGCGCCAAATGATTATTCCGCCTTGTAAAACGGCGGCGGAATTTCGCAAGGCGCGCCCGGGGCGGTCGGGATTTTTGTCCACGAACCCGACGCAGAGCGGGACCGCTCCAATCGCGGCGGCGACTTCTTCCAGGGCGGCGAGATTGGCCTCAATGAAGTCCGGGCGCAGCAGCAAATCGCGGGGCGGATAGCCGCAAAGAAAAAGTTCCGGCGCCAGGACAAATTCCGCGCCCAAGGCCACGGCTTTCTCGTAACCGGCCAGGAGCTTTTTTTGATTGGCCGGAAAATCGCCAATGGTCGAGTTAAGCTGGAGAAAACCAGTTTTCAATGGCAACAGAATACCGCCGGGAAGGGATTTCCGAAATCGAAATTATAATTCCACAGCGTGAAGGGCTTCTGCCAGCCTGGTGAGATGCGTCTGAAGCGTGAAATTCTCCAGGAAATGTTGGCGCAGGTTTTCCCCGTTTTCCGCTTGGGCGATTTTAAGCAAGGCCCCGGCAATTTCATCCGGCGATTGGGTTGAAACGAGGCCGGGATAGCCGGGTGGCAACATTTCCGGCAGCGAGCGCCACCGGGTGGTCACGATGGGGAGGCCGCACGCCATTGCTTCAATCAGTGTTACCGGTTGGTTTTCCGCCAGGTATTGCGTTGGAAAACAAAACAAATCGGCTTCACGCAAAGCCTTTTCCTTGGTGGGACCGGACACGAAGCCCAGCAATTGCACCGCGGTGGCGAATTCAGGGTTCTCTTGTAACCGCTGAAATTCGGCCTTCTCCTGTTCCGTGGCGAAGGCGCCGGCGGCGAGCAGTTTCAACCGGACAGGCAAATTTTTTTGTTGCAAGATTTGGTTGGCCAGAACAACGGCCGCCGCCGCGGCAAAAAGCCCTTTTTCCCGCATATAATGGGCGAGATATAAAACGTTCACGGTGTGCAACGCGTTTTCCGCATATTCCGGAGGCATGAAGTTGGAGGCGGCCAACAATCGTTTGCGCAAATCAAAACGCGCTCTGCGCCGGGGCAAAACCGATTGCTCAAAATCCGGACAAGGATCGGGAATGCCATAATTAACATTGCGAATCAGCCGCGACATTAATTTTTCGGCGTCGGCCAGGTTATAATTTGAAAGGACAATGCTCAAGGTCACCGGCTTGAACAGGTGGTACGTTGTTGCGCGGGAGCGGATTTGGACGCTGGTTTCGAGCCATTTCGCAAGGCCGGCGGCGTGCCAGTGAAGGATCACATTTTCGAAAAACGCACGGCAAATGAACATTACCAGCCAATCGCGGTACACGGCCACCGATTTTCCCGGGGCGGGGACGTAATAGAAATTTTTGACTCCGTACCGGAACCGGCACCAGACCGCCTGGAGGCAGTACAAGAAGACCAAAATCATTTTCCAGCTCTGGAATTCGCCCACGTCTTCGAGTGATTTGGAAAAGCGGGCGTTGATGTGGTAACAATCTATGCCGAATTCATTTCCATGTCCTTTCCCGTTTTTGCGGCAGTCGCCGCCAAAGCCGTCGAGCATCAATTTTACCATGTAGCTCTGGCCGTGGTGGGGCGGCGGCGTGTGGGCAAAAACGAGCAGTTTCATTTACGATTGATGATGGATGATTTATGATGGCCGTCCGTCAACCGTGGAAATGATAAATCATTGATTGAAAATCATAAATCAAAAATGACCAGGCGCGTCAATATCCTTGGCGTCGGGATCAGCGTGCTGAATCGGCCGATCGCATTGCAGGAAATTGCGGAGGCGATCCGCGCGCGCCGCAAGGGATATATTTCGGTGACAGGTGTTCACGGCGTGATGGAAGCCCAGAGTGACGACACTTTTCGCCGGATTTTAAATAATTCACTGCTCTGCACGCCGGATGGGATGCCGATGGTTTGGATGGGCAAGATTCACGGCCACAAAGAGATGGGGCGGGTGTACGGACCGGATTTGATGCTGGACGCCTGTGCGCGGAGCGAGCAGACCGGTTGGCGGCATTTTTTCCTTGGCGGCGGTCCGGGCGCGGCGGAATTGCTCGCGGAAAAGTTGAAGGCGAAGTTTCCGAAGATGGAGGTTGCCGGAACGTTTACCCCGCCCTTTCGTCCTTTGAATCCCGAAGAAGAAAAACAACTGGTGGAAATGGTCCGGGCGACGAAACCGGACATCTTCTGGGTGGGGTTGAGCACGCCGAAGCAGGAGAAGTTCATGGCGGAATTTTTGCCGAAGCTGGAGGCGACCCTGATGATTGGCGTGGGCGCGGCCTTTGATTTTCACAGCGGGCGCGTCAAACAAGCGCCGTTGTGGATGCAACGGAGCGGCTTGGAATGGTTTTACCGGTTGTGCCGCGAGCCGCGGCGGCTGGCGAAGCGCTATTTCAAAAACAACCCGCTGTTCGTGCTAAAAGTTCTGGGCCAACTCTCCGGGCTGAAGAAATATTCGTTGGAATAAGGGGGCTTGTGAAAAAAATCACAAATTAACTTGCTTCAAATTTTCGCGCGGGCTACGTTGAATTTGTTTCGGTTCTGACAAATTACGACTATGCGAACGGAGAGCGAAATCGGCTACAATTCAAAAATCGAAGGAGACATGGTGGTCACCACGGTCGATGCCGCCTTGAATTGGTTTCGGAAGAACTCCGTGTGGCCGATGCCGATGGGCCTGGCGTGCTGCGCCATCGAGTTGATGGCCGTCGGCGCCAGCCGGTTTGATATTTCCCGTTTTGGTTCGGAAGTGATGAGATTTTCCCCGCGCCAGGCCGATTGCATGATTGTGGCCGGCACGGTCACCTATAAGATGGCGCTGTCGGTCAAACGGATTTGGGACCAGATGCCGGAGCCGAAATGGTGCATTGCGATGGGCGCGTGCGCCTCGACCGGGGGCATGTATCGCAGTTATGCCGTATTGCAGGGGGTCGATAACATCATTCCGGTGGACATCTACGTGAGCGGCTGCCCGCCGCGTCCCGAGGCCGTGCTGGACGCGCTGATGAAATTGCAGAACAAGATCAGCACGCAGCCGGTGCTCGAAAAGATGACCCTGACGAATTTAAAAAAGGAAGCCGCTTAATCGAGACCAATGACTTCTCTCGAAGCCGCACAAAAAATCAAAGCAAAGTTCGGAGACCTTGTTTCCGAACCGCATGAATTTCGTGGCGAAATCTCGTTAAAAATTGGCGACGCCGGGCAAATCGTGGAGGTTTGCACTTACGCGAAAAACGAATTGGATTTCTGCTACCTCGTTGATATCACCAGCATTGATAATTACGGAGATGATCCGCGCTGGACGATTGTTTATCATTTGCGCGGGTTGCGAAACGGGTGTGAAGTGCGTTTGAAGACCGAGGTCAGCGAGGAAAAGTCAAAGTTGCCGAGCGTGATAACTGTTTGGGCCACAGCTAATTGGCATGAGCGCGAGATTTACGACATGATGGGGATCCATTTCCACAATCATCCGGATTTGCGCCGGATTTTGATGTGGGAGGGGTATCCGTATTTTCCGTTGCGGAAGGATTTTCCGCTGGCGGGCAAGCCCAGCGAGATGCCGGGGATTGCCTTTACGCGGCTGACGCCGATGGAGGGCGGACCGTTTGTGACGGTGGCCGGCGGCAATTCCGCCACGTCGCGCGAGCCGCGCATTCGAATTCCCGAAACCGATTCCATCGAAACCATGGCGCGGCTGGAACGGCGCAAAGAAATTCAGGAAGCGCACGGCCATCCGAAGGGGCCTGGACCGATTGAGAAAAAATAACCAATGCCGACTGTTCAGGACATTGAAGTGAAAGATTCCGCCGGGCGAAGCGCCCAGGCGGCGGAGGAGTTTCAGGACGAACGCATGGTCCTGAACATGGGGCCGTCGCATCCGGCCACTCACGGCGTTTTGCGCATCGTTTTGGAGTTGGACGGTGAGATCATCACCAAAGCCGAACCGGACGTGGGGTATCTGCATCGCGGCGACGAAAAGATCGCCGAGAACATGACCTACACGCAGTTCATTCCCTACACGGACCGTCTGGATTATCTTGCGCCGCTGGCCAACAATGTGGCTTACGCGCTGGCGGTGGAAAAGCTGCTCGGCATTCATGATAAATTGCCGCCGCGTTGCCAGTATATTCGCGTGATGTGCGCCGAACTGGCGCGTATTTCCGCGCATTTGCTGGGGTTGGGCGCCTTTGCGATGGACATGGGCGCGGTGACGGTTTTCCTCTTGAGTTTCACCGAGCGTGAAAAGATTTACAATCTGGCGGAGGCCATTTCCGGCGCGCGATTGACAACAAGTTACACGCGCATAGGCGGCGTGATGCGCGACATTCCCCCGACCTGGCTGGATCAATGCCAAAAGTTCTGCGATGAATTCATTCCCGCGCTCGATGACTTGGAGACTTTGCTCACCCGCAATCGCATTTGGATGGATCGCGTGCGCAATCTGGCCGTAATCTCCAAACAGGACGCGATTGATTATGGTTTGAGCGGCCCGAACCTGCGGGGCAGCGGCATCGAATGGGATTTGCGCAAGAACCAGCCGTATTTGTGCTACCGGGACCTTGAATTTGATATTCCGGTGGGCGCGGTCGGAGATTGTTATGACCGCTACCTGGTGCGCATGGAGGAGATGCGCCAGAGCGCCCGGATTTTGCAGCAGTGCATCAAAAAAATTCCGGGCGGCGCGGAAAACAAGACCCACGAGCCGGTCAACGTGGATAACGGGAAAGTCATTTTGCCGCCAAAAGACAAAGTGATGACGAAGATGGAGGAATTGATCCATCAATTCATGCTCGTCACAGAAGGAATGAATTGCCCGCCGGGCGAAATCTATTTCGGCCATGAAAATCCCAAGGGCGAACTGGGCTTTTACATCAACAGCAAGGGTGGCGGCGTGCCGTACCGCCTGAAGATCCGTGCGCCAAGCTTCGTGAATTTGAGCATCATCCCGAAAATTTTCCAGGGGGCGATGGTCAGCGACACCGTGGCGATCCTCGGCTCGCTCGATTTTGTGATGGGGGAATGCGACCGATGAAAACCGTCGCCGAAATGACTGAACAGGAAAAGGCGCAAATCCGCGCTTGGGCTAGGAACTGGCGGGAAGCCGGGCCAATTCTCGAAGAAATCCGCGCGGACGAAATCCGCGTCGCAAACACCGTCGGGTCAATGAAAATTTTGGACGGTGCTTTTACCCACGCAGTCCGGAGTTTGCCTGCGCGCGAAACGTCGGGATTAATTGAACAGCAAGCGATTTTTAGCCGTGCGAAAAAATGAATTTGGTTTTTCAAGCAGCCGACGCTCTCCAGAAGTTTCTGCGAGAGCAGCAATGGCGTTTTTGTTTCATCGGCGGACTTGCGGTCCAGCATTGGGGCGAACCGCGCGTGACGCGCGACGTGGACGTGACCCTGTTGGCCGGCTTTGGCAACGAGGAAAAAATTGCCCAAACACTTTTGAAACGTTTTCAGCCGCGCGTGCCGAATTTTTTGGAAATGGCGTCGAGAGCGCGTGTCGCATTGTTGAAGGACGAAAACGAAGTGGGATTGGATGTCGCTTTCGGCGCGTTGTCGTTCGAAGAGCAGGCGATTCAACGTTCACAGGAGGTTCAATATTTGCCGGGATGGTTTCTGCGAATTTGTTCCGCCGAAGATTTAATCGTAATGAAATCGCTCGCCGCCCGCGCGCGCGATTGGCTGGACGTGGAAACGGTCGTTATTCGGCAGGGAACAAAGCTCGACTGGAAATATATTGCCCGCGAGTTGAAGCCGTTGATGGAGTTGGCCGACAAACCGGATACGCTGAACGAACTCGAACGATGCCGCCGGAAAGTTGAGAAAAAATGAATTTGCAAGCGCCAACAATTCCAATTCCGAATCCGCTCCAACATCAGGGCGGATTTTCGGTGACGCCCGCGCTCGAGGCGGAGGTGGACGAATTGCTCACGCATTATCCGCATAAACGCGCGGCCTCGCTGATGGTGTTGCACGCCATCCAGGACCAGTTTGGCTGGATTTCTCAGGAAGCGGTCGAGTGGACGGCCAAGAAGCTGGAATTGCAGCCGATTAACGTCTATGAGATCGTCACGTTTTATCCGATGCTGCGGCAGCAGCCGATGGGGAAATACCAGATCAAGGTCTGCCGCACGTTGAGTTGCGCGCTCGGTGGCGCGTATGAGTTGCATCAACATTTTTGCGAGAAGCTCGGCTTGGACGCGCATGGGCATGGCCCGCAGACGACGAAAGACGGAAAGTTCACGGTGGAATTTGTCGAGTGCCTCGCCAGTTGCGGCACCCCCCCGGTGATGATGTGCAACGATGCTTTTTACGAAAACGTGAGCCATAAAAAAGCGGATGAAATTGCCGCCGGTTGCAAATAAACTGGCGCATCGAATGAAAAGCAAGCGCAAGCATGA
The DNA here is from genome assembly GCA_052140285.1 of Limisphaerales bacterium. GTDB lineage: Bacteria > Verrucomicrobiota > Verrucomicrobiia > Limisphaerales > UBA11358 > UBA11358. The sequence continues at coordinate 13,876 of JBKQUF010000098.1, forward strand.
ATACAAGCCTCAAAGATTGGCCAAGAGTATATCGCAAGCTAAAAGGAATGCGCGGACTGGAGGAGTCGGAAAAAGTCCAGCTCGCGCGCAGCCTCGCGGCCACGCCGGACGAGCGTTGGCAGATTCACGAGACGTTTCTCCGCTCACACGGCTTGTTCGCGCATTGGCAGAGGAAGGCATACGGTTTCAAATTGTAGGTATGTCCGCGGCCATTTTACAAGGCGTTCCCGCGACGACCACCGATACCGATATTTGGGTGGATTTGCCGGAGCGGCAATATGTGCGCCTGTTGAATCTGGTTGTCAAGCAGGGCGGCGCACCCATGACGCAGACCATGTACGGCCTGGCGGACGGATCGTTGGTGAATTTTATTTTCAGCATGACCGGCTTGAAAAATTTTGCCGAGGAATATGCGGGGGCGCGGGTAATTATTTGGAACAATTTGAAGGTTCGGGTATTGCCGTTGGAAAGGATTTATAAAAGCAAACATGATTCGGCGCGGGAAAAAGACATCGCACATTTGCCGTTGATTAAGCGCGTGATGTTGGGACGCAAACTGGCCGACACGAAAGAAAAAACGAAATGAATTGGCTGCCCGACATGGATTTGAACCATGACAAACAGATCCAGAGTCTGTTGTGCTACCGTTACACCATCGGGCAAGCCGGAGCGCATAATAACGTAAAGAGTTTGCCGGGTCAGTCAAGCCATGCGTTTGGCTTGTCACCCGTCACTCGTCGCTCGTCACTTTAACATGGCGCAGGAACACAAATTGATTTTGAAATATGCCGATGAACCCGGTTATACCCGGGACCTCGGATGCTATTTGCGCCATGGCGGCTATGAAGCGCTGAAAAAGGCGCTCACGATGCAGCCCAAAGACCTGCCGGACGGCAAAAAATTGTCACCGCAGGAGCAGATCCGCGAAGACGTAAAAACTTCCGGCCTGCGCGGCCGCGGCGGCGCGGGATTTTCGTGCGGCCTGAAATGGAGTTTTGTGGACCGCAAGAGCGGCAAGCCGGTTTATCTTATTTGCAATGCGGACGAATCCGAGCCGGGCACGTTCAAGGACCGGCAGATCATGTACAAGGACCCGCACCAGTTGATCGAGGGCATGGCCATCTCCTGCTTCGCCAACGACGTGCATCTGGCCTACATCTACATCCGTGGGGAAATGGTGGACGGCGCGAAAATCCTGAACGAAGCGTTGAAGGAAGCGCGCGCGAAAAATTTTCTCGGCAAAAAAATTCTGGGCAGCGGTTACGACCTGGAAATCCATGTTCACCGGGGCGCGGGCGCTTATATTTGCGGCGAAGAAACCGGCCTGATTGAATCGCTGGAGGGGAAGCGTCCCTATCCCCGCATCAAGCCGCCGTATTTTCCGGCCATCCTCGGTTTGTGGATGTGCCCGACCATTGTCAACAATGTCGAAACGCTCTGCAACGTGAAGCACATCGTGGCGATGGGCGGCGCGGAGTTTGCCAAGCTTGGCACCCCGAACAACACCGGGACGCGCATTGTCAGCCTGAGCGGGCATGTCAAGAAGCCCGGCTACTACGAGATTGAAGTCGGCAAGGCAACGATTGGCGAGTTGATCAACGACCCGAAATTCGGCGGTGGTTTGCGCGACGGGCGAAAATTGAAGGCGGTGATTCCCGGCGGCTCTTCCGCGAAAGTTTTCAAGGCCGGTGAAAAGTTCAAGTTAAAGCGCAAGGGAGCGGACGGTCAGATGACCGAGCAGGAGGCGGACATGCTCGATTTGCCGTACGATTTCGATTCACTGATCGCCGCCGGTTCGATGAGCGGTTCGAGCGCGATTATTGTGATGGATGACAGCGTGGACATTGTCGAGGCGCTGGCCAATCTCGCTGAATTTTACGCGCACGAAAGCTGCGGCCAATGCACGCCGTGCCGTGAGGGGGCGCTTTGGATGAACAAGGCGCTGCATCGCCTGACGCATGGCGAAGGCCGCGCGAGCGACGCCGATTACCTGGTCAGGATCGCCGACAACATTCCCGGCGGGCGGACGATTTGCGCATTTGGCGAAGCCTGTTCGTGGCCGGTGCAAAGTTTTGTCGGCAAGTTCAAAGACGAATTTGTCGCGAAAGGCAAAGCGGACGAAGAACGCCGCGCCAAAGAAAATATCGAGCCGGTTAAAGCCAATCCGCCGGAACGACAGGAGTTGGCAACGGCGCATTGATGATTATGAGCGCAGAGACAGAACAAGTTTTTATTGAAGCGCTTTCGTTGCCGACGCGAGAACGGGCAAGCCTCGTTCACAAACTGCTTGTCAGTTTGGAAAAAGAAGAAGGCACGCCGGAGATCGAGGCGGCTTGGAAGCAGGAAGCCCTGGAGCGTTGCGGCGCGTTTGATGAAGGAAAAATTTCCGAGCGCGATGCGGATATGGTTCTCCGCGACGCGTATCGCAAAGTTAAGTGAAACGAATTACTTATTTAAGCGTTGCAGATATAGAATTGGTCGAAGCAGCACAGTATTACGATGAACAAGCAGATGGACTTGGTAGAAAATTTTTGGATGCAGTCGTGGAAGCCGGCGAAAAGATTCGCAGGAATCCCGAATTGTGGTCTTATTTTGAAAGACCAGTTCGCGGTTTTCGCGTCATGCCGTTTCCATATCGTCTGCTTTATCGTGAATTGCCTGACCGTATCCAAATTATTGCTGTCTTTCATCTCAGCCGGCGTCCCGGAAGTTGGAAAGATCGCCTGAAATAGAAATGTCAAACGCAGCCACAACTGAAACGAAGCCCGCGCCTCCGATTGAAAGGATCAAGGTGAAGGTGGATGGCCGTGAAATCGAGGTGCCCAAGACGATGGCCGACCCCATTTCCGGCCGGCAGATTTCCACGACAATGATCCAGGCCTGCGCCCTGATCAATGTCGATGTGCCTCATTATTGCTATCATCCCAAGCTGCCGGTGGTTGGCAATTGCCGCATGTGCCTCGTGGAATTCGGCACCCCGGCGATGGGGCCGGACCGCAAGCCGGTTTTAAACCCCGATGGCACGCCGAAAATTGCCAAATCGCCGCGTCCGGCCATCGCCTGCGCCACGCCGATTTCGCCGGGCATGGAAATTTACACCAACACGCCGGGGGTGAAGCAGATTCGCGAATGGGTGCTGGAATTTTTGCTCATCAATCATCCGCTCGATTGCCCGATCTGCGATCAGGCCGGCGAATGCAAGCTGCAGGAATACTCGGTGGATTACGGCCAAAGCCATAGCCGCTTCGTTGAACCCAAGGTCCACAAGCCCAAAGCGGTTGACCTCGGCCCGCGCATCGTTCTGGACGATGAACGTTGCATTCTTTGCACCCGCTGCATCCGCTTCACCCGGGACATCGCGGGAGACGACGCGCTGGGCATTGTCAACCGGGGCAGTTACAACACGTTGACGGCCTATCCGGGGAAGGTTTTTGATAATAATTATACGCTCAACACGGTGGACATCTGCCCGGTGGGCGCGCTGACTTCGAAGGATTTTCGTTTCAAGATGCGCGTTTGGTTCCTGAAGGAGACCAAGAGCGTCTGCACGAGCTGCGCGACGGGTTGCAGCATCATCATTGGCTCGCGCGAAGGCCAAATCTACCGCTACGAGCCGCGGCAGAACGATGCGGTCAATTCGTGCTGGATGTGCGATTCGGGCCGGTTGAATTACAAATGGGTGGGCCGTGAAGACCGGTTGAAGGATGTGACGGTTCGCGGGGAGAAATCGACGTGGAATGCCGCGCTCAATGAAATTTCGGCGAAACTGAAAGGCGCCCCGCAAGGTTCGGTGGCGATCGTCGCTTCCGCGCGGCAAACGAATGAAGAACTCTGGCTGTTGAGCAAACTGAAAGCCAAACTGGGCGCGATGAGCGATTCCATCCCGCGAACGGGCGAAGGTGACAAATTGCTGGTCAGCCCGGATAAGAATCCGAATACAAACGGCGCCAGGCTCACGGGTATTTGTTTTACGGAAATGGGAACCAACCTGCCCCAAATCGCCCGCGGCATCGCGGGCGGCAAAATCAAAACGCTGATCGTTTTTGGCGAGGACGTGACCCAACACGGCATCGGCGCGGAATTGCTTGCCAAGCTGGACACGCTCATCGTCAGCGATATTTTGCCGAACGCCACCACGAAAGCCGCGCACTATTTGCTGCCGGGCTGCGCCCACGCGGAGAAGCGCGGCACCTTCACGAACATGAAAGGGCGCGTGCAAAAATTCATGAAAGCCGTGGAGGCGCCCGGCGACTCCCGGGCGGAGTGGGAATTTTTGCATGATCTGGTCTATAACGTCACCGGTCAGGACGGTTTCCTGACCATTGAAGGCTTGTTCAACGAAATGGCCAAAGACGTTCCCGCGTTCAATGGATTAACGTGGGCCGGACTTGGCGATACCGGAGCAACTGTGCCAATTTAATATGGATTTTATCAGCAGATGGTATTACGGCCTTACGCTGACTGAGCAATTCGCGCTCTGGTCGGTCGTGAAGATCGCGATCGTCATCGGCGCGGTGCAGACCTTCGCCGCCTACGCGGTGCTCGCGGAACGAAAAATTTCGGCGTGGATCCAGGACCGGGTCGGCCCCAACCGCGTTGCGCCGCCATTCATGAAATATGTCCCGGTGCTTGGGCCAATCCTGACCCGCTGGGGAATTTTCCAGCCGCTGGCGGACGGCTTGAAGTTCATGCTCAAGGAGGATTTTACGCCCGCGAACGTGCGCAAGGCGTATTTCTGGCTGGCCCCGGCCATCTCCATCATCCCGGCGATGATTGTCGTCGCGGTGATTCCGTTCGGCTCCTATCTTGGTCATCAGAAGATGGTGATTGCGGACCTGAACGTGGGAATTCTTTACACGTTCGGCATTGTCTCGCTGGGCGTTTACGGAATTGTGCTGGCGGGGTACGCGGCCAATTCCAAGTATCCGTTTCTGGGCGGGATCCGTTCGAGCGCGCAGATGATTTCGTATGAGATCGCGATGGGCATGAGTGTGATCCCCATTTTCTTGATCGCCGCGACTTTGAATTTGAGCCAGGTCGTGAACTGGCAATCGCAACACGGCTGGCTGGTGATCTACGCGCCGCTGTCGTTCATTATTTTCCTGGTGGCGAGTTTCGCGGAAACGAACCGGACGCCGTTTGATCTGCCGGAGGCGGAAACGGAATTGGTCGGCGGGTATCATACCGAATACAGCTCGATGAAATTCGCGCTGTTTTTTCTGGCGGAATACTCCAACATGGTGGCGGCGTCGGGGATGATGGTGACGCTGTTTTTCGGCGGTTGGACGCTGCCGTTTTGGGGACTGAACCAGCCGGCGCACAGCATCGGCATCGGGGTGGCGCAGATCATTATTTTCATCGTGAAGATGGCGGTGCTGATGACGTTTTTTATCTGGGTGCGCTGGATGTTCCCGCGTTTCCGTTACGATCAATTGATGGATTTGGGCTGGCGGCGGTTTGTGCCGCTGGCGCTGGCGAACCTTTTAATCACGGCCATCGTGCTGTGGGCGATAAGCTGATGATAAAGTTCGAAATAATGAATAAAATAGGAATAATTGTTCCGCTTTCATTAACACCCTGTTTTAGCGGGGTGTTGGCGCCGGGCGGAAGACGGAAAACTGTTTCAACAGTTTTTCGCATGGCGAAAGGGCCTGGAAAATGAATCGGATTTATGTCTCTTCACACTTATTCGCGAGTCTGGCTGCACTTGGTGTGGGCGACGTTGGAACGTCGGCCATTGCTGGCGAAACCTGCGGCGGCCAGGCTGTCGGGATATTTGTCAGGCTACGCCAACGAGAAGGGCATTTACATGAAAATCAATTATGTGAACGCCGATCACGTTCATGCTTTGATAGATTTGCCAACGAAATTTTCGATGGAAGAGGTCATGCAACTTTTCAAAGGCAGTTCATCGCATTGGATCAACGAGAACAATCTGGTGGCGGGCAAGTTTGGATGGGGACGCGGTTACGGGGTGTTTTCGGTATCAGAATCAACCGTGGCAGAAGTCGCGCGTTACATCTCCAGTCAGGAAGAACATCACCGGAACAGAAATTTCCAGGAAGAATTGAAACTATTTGTGGAACGATACGGCTTGGAATGGCGAGAGGGCTAAAACCGTTGAAACGGTTTCAGCATTCTCCCAATCCGTCTGGCACCTCGCTGAAGCGAGGTGTTAATGAAAATGGCGAACAACAGCGATCATTCTCATTACGCCGCGCTTCAGCGCGGTGTAAGAAGCGTATGAAGAATGGAAACTGTTTTAACAGTTTCAATACCGAATTTTTGAAATGATTGTAAACCGCAAACCATTGACATTTTGGGAAAAACTTTATCTGCCGGCGTTCGTCGGCGGGTTCAAGGTGACAATGCGCCACGCCTGGGGCTCGCTGTTTGGTGGAAAGCAGGTCACCATGGAATATCCGGAGCAGAAGTGGTCGGTGCCGGAGGGCTATCGCGGCGCGCCGTACCTGGTCCGCGACCAGGAGGGCAACACCAAGTGCGTCTCCTGCCAGCTTTGCGAATTTGTCTGCCCGCCGAAGGCGATCAAAATTTATCCCCCTGGCCCGTCCGGCCAGTTGGCCGATCGTTCCAACGCGGAAAAGATGCCGGAGGATTTTCAGATCAATTTTCTGCGCTGCATTTATTGCGGCCTCTGCCAGGAGGTCTGCCCCGAGGAAGCGATTTTCCTATTGAAAGACTATTCCATCACGGGGGGATCCCGGGAGGAATTTATCTATGACAAGGAAAAGCTCCTGGCGCTGGGCGGCACGCATGGCGGCGTGCAGAAATGGAAGCACAAATTGGAAGAAGCGCGGGAACAGGAAAATTTTCCCGTCAAAGCTTGAAATCTTAAATGGAACTCGCAGACATTCTATTTTATGTCTTCGCGGCCCTCACACTGGGCTGCGGCCTGTTGGTCATCGCCAATCCGTTCAGCAACAACCCGGTCACCAGCGCCATGTTTCTGGTCTTGACCATCATCTTCATGGCGGGTTTGTTCGTTCTGCTGCACGCATTCTTCCTGGCGGCGGTGCAGATCCTCGTCTATGCGGGGGCGGTCATTGTGCTGTTTCTGTTTGTCATCATGCTGCTCGATTTGAAGGCGGAAGCGCGGCGGAGGATCAAAATTTATGGATTTGTCGCCGGGCTGGTTTCGGTGGGCGCAATTTTGGCGATTTTTTTCAAAAACCTGAGAGTCACCACGCTGGCCACAACTTCCCCGCTCACGCAGGAAGGCACCACGGAGGCGCTCGGCCGATTGTTGTTCACCAGCTACGTTTTGCCGTTTGAAGTCGTTTCGGTGCTGCTGCTGGTGGCGATGATCGGCGTGATTCTGTTAAGCCGTAAAAAACTGGAATAAAATGCACGTTGGACTTGAACATTATTTGACCGTCAGCTTCCTGCTGTTTGCGCTGGGGATGCTGGGCGTCATCATGCGGCGCAACCTGCTGGTGATCTACATGTCGCTGGAACTGATGCTGAACGCGGCCAACCTGGCATTGGTGGCGTTCTCCCGTTTCAATGACAAACTGGACGGCCAGGTGCTGGTATTTTTTATCATCACGGTGGCCGCGGCGGAGGTTTCGGTCGGCCTGGCGCTCATCGTCGCCCTCTATCGCCGCCGCCAATCCGCGCACGTGGAAGATTTAACGGGGATGAAGCTCTGAAAATTTTGCAGAAATGAGATTAGAGTATCTATCATTAATCTGGTGGGTTTTGTTTCTGCCGCTGTTCTCGGCGGCGGCGATCACGCTCTTTACGCTGCGGTCGCGGGCCATCAGCGCGTTTTTATCGGTCGGCGCGATTGTCACGGGATTCATCCTCACCCTGATTTTCATTCATGCCAATGGTTTTGGCGTGAAAATTGACACTTCGGAGACCTGGCTTTCCATCGGCAGTTTGCAGGTTGATTTCGGCCTCAAGCTCGACGCGTTGAGCCTGATGATGCTGCTCGTCGTCACCGGGGTCGGCGGCGCCATTCATATCTATTCGGTCGGTTACATGCACGAAGACAATGGCTTCTCGCGGTTCTTCGCCAAATTGAGTCTGTTCACCTTCTCCATGCTCGGCATCGTGCTGGCGAACAACTTCATTGAGATGTTCATTTTCTGGGAATTGGTCGGTGTCTCCAGCTATCTGCTCATCGGTTTCTGGTTTGAAAAACCAAGCGCCGGGGACGCCGCGAAAAAGGCATTCATCGTGAACCGCCTCGGCGATTTTGGATTTCTGCTGGGCATTTTGATGGTTTGGGGAATCCTCGGCTCCCTGAATTTCACAGAGTTGAACGGCAAATTGCTCGGCAATCCCGCCGCTCTCGGAACGGCAGCCACGGTCGCCGGGCTGTTGATTTTCTGCGGCGCCGTCGGCAAATCCGCGCAATTCCCCTTGCACGTGTGGTTGCCGGACGCGATGGAAGGCCCCACGCCGGTCTCGGCACTGATTCATGCGGCCACGATGGTGGCCGCCGGTGTGTACATGCTTTGCCGCATCCTGTTCCTGCTCAATCCCGATGCGCTCCACGTCATCGCCTGCATTGGCGGATTCACTTCGCTGCTGGCCGCGCTCATCGCCGTGCAGCAGGACGACATCAAACGCATTATCGCCTACTCGACACTGTCGCAGCTCGGCTACATGGTCATGGCCGTCGGTCTTTCCGGCCCCACGGCGGCAATGTTCCATCTGACCACGCACGCGTTTTTCAAGGCGCTGCTGTTCCTCAGCGCCGGCTCGGTCATCATTGCGTTGCATCACGAGCAGAACATTTGGAAAATGGGCAATCTGCGGGCGAAAATGCCGGTGACGTACTGGACGTTTCTCGTCGGCGCGCTCGCCCTCTCCGGCCTCTGGCCGTTCAGCGGATTTTACAGCAAGGACGGCATTCTGGCGCAGGCCCTCGCGCAGCATAGTTATGGTCTCTTTGCGGTCGGGGTATTCGTCGCCGGGTTGACGACCTTTTACATTTTCCGGTTGTTCTTCGTCGTTTTCCTGGGCCGGGAAAAATCCGAAACTGCTTCGCATGCGCACGAATCACCGGCGGTGATGACGTTGCCGCTGGTGGTGCTCGCCATTTTTAGTTTCATCGGTGGCTACATCGGCGTCGAAGGCGTTTATCGCGGCATGTTTGCCGGTGGAACGGAAAGTTCCGCGGGACTGGCCGCAGCCATTTTCGAGCCGTTCATTCGTTCGCCAGCGGCCGCATTGATCGGCTTGTTTATGGTGGCGCTCGGCTTTTTTGCGGCCTTATCCCTTTATGCCAAAGCGGATAAAGACCCGTTGCCGGAGAAGCTCGGGGGATTGGCGGTGGCGATGAAAAACAAATTTTACTTCGACGAGCTTTACGAAGCGACGTTTGTCCGCGCGCACGATTTTATCGCCGCGGTCATGGATTGGATTGACCGCTGGCTGCTGGAGGGATTTTGCATTGGGCTGATCCGCGGGGGCACGGACCTGACCGGGCGGGCGTTGCGGCTGGTGCAGACCGGCAATCTCCAGACTTATGCGTTTTTGTTCGTGCTCGGCGTGGCGTTGGTGCTGTGGTTTGTATTGAAATAGAATGTCCATCTTAACTTACATATTCGGCTGGCCGTTGGTGGGCGCGTTGGCGCTGATTTTTGTGCCGCGCAACTATCGCGTCATCATCCGCCTGATCGCCCTTCTGGCCACGCTGGTTTCGGCCGTGCTCGCGGTGAAAATGTTTTGCGAGTTCGCGCCGGGGAGCAACGGGTACCAGTTTGAGCAACAAATCCCGTGGGTCGATTCACTTGGCATCAGCTATCACGTCGGGGTGGACGGCCTGAATGTGGGGCTGATCTTGATGGGCGCCATTGTCGCCTTCACCGCGGCGTGTTGCTCGTGGGAAATTCAAACCCGCGAAAAGGAGTTCTATATTCTGCTGCTGATCATGAGCGGCGGCATCCTCGGCGCGTTTGCGTCGCTCGACCTGTTCTTTTTCTATTTCCTGCACGAACTGGCGCTGATTCCGACCTTCATCATGATCGGCGTCTGGGGCCGCGGCGAACGCAAGAATTATGCGACGTTCCAGATCACGATTTACCTCAGCATCGGCGCGCTGCTCGCCCTCATCGGGCTGATTGCGCTGTACTTGCAGGCGGGGGCGAACACGTTCGACATCCCCGCTTTGATTGAACATGCCAAAACGAACCCAATGGCGGTCAACGCGCAGAATTTCATTTTCCCGCTGTTGCTGTTCGGGTTCGGCATCCTGGTCTCGCTCTGGCCGTTCCATTCGTGGGCGCCGCTGGGGTACGGGTCGGCGCCCTCGCCGACGGCGATGATTCACGCGGGCATCCTCAAAAAATTCGGATTGTACGGTTTGATTCGCATCGCGCTGCCGCTGCTGCCGCAGGCGGCGCATAGCTGGATGAATATCCTCGCCTGGCTTTGCCTGGGAAACATTCTGTACGTGGGCTGGGTGGCGATGCGGCAGCGGGATTTGAACCTGCTCATCGGCAATTCCAGCGTGGCGCACATGGGCTTCATCTTCCTGGGGATCGCCAGCTTGAACTTGATTGGCGTGACCGGCGCGGTCTTCATCATGGTGGCGCACGGCTTCCTGGCGGCGCTGACGTTTGGGTTGAGCGGTTACATCTATCAAAAGACCGGGACCCTCCAGATGAGCGAACTGGGCGGGTTGTGCCGGAAGCTGCGATTTATCGGGACGGCCCTGTTGATGGCGGCGATGGCTGGCTGCGGTTTGCCCGGCTTTGCGAATTTCGTCGGCGAGGTCACGGTCTTTTTTGGGGCGTGGAATGCGTTTCCGACGGTGGTGGTTTTGGCTGTCTGGGGCGCGCTGGTCATTGGCGGCATCTATATGACGCGCGCGGTGCGAAAGGTTTTGCACGGACCGCTGCCGGACAAATGGGCAAACGTGGCCGACGCGACGAATCCCTGGCGGAAATTGCCCTATGCGTTACTGCTGGCGTGTCTCTTTGTTTTTGGGTGTTTCCCCAAACTGCTGACGAACCAGATTGGGCCGGACGCCGCGAAAATTGTGAGCATGGTGAATGCGGCCCCGCCAAACGCGGTGGCTTTGACCGAAACGCAAAATTTGAAATTCGAGACGAAAAATTGATGAACGCCTCTTTGATGAGTTTGGAGATGTGGGTGATCGCCCTCGGCATCGTGCTGATGCTGGCGGATTTCTTTTTTTGCATCGCGCCGGAACGGAAAAAGTTTCTGGCCTATCTGGCAATCGGCGCGCTCGGAATCATGTTGCTGACCCTGTTGGGAAGCGACGCGCCCACCGGGACGGCGTTCAAGGGGGCGTTCGTGGAAGATTCGATGGCGCTATTTTTCAAGCGATTTTTTGTGGTCGCAGCCATGCTGGTCCTGTACCTGGCCGCGGAATTTGCGGACAAGATCGCGGGCGGAATCGCGGAATTTTATTCGCTGATCATTTTTGCGCTCACGGGAATGCTTTTCGCGGCGTCGGCCAACGATTTTGCGATGCTGTTCGTTTCCATCGAGTTGATCACGGTGACCTTTTATGTGCTGGTCAGTTTTCAACGCGCCAAACTGTTGTCGCTGGAAGCGGGAGTCAAATATCTGATCATCGGCGCGCTGTCGTCGGCGTTCATGGTCTATGGCATTGCGCTGATTTGGGGAACGGCCGGGACGATGAATTTCACGGAACTGGCGCGGGTATCGCCGCAGTTTGTGGACAACAAGCTTTTCCTGACCGGGGTATTGTTCCTGCTGGCCGGGCTGGGATTCAAGATCGGCGCGGTGCCGTTCCAGATCTGGGTGCCGGACGTTTACCAGGGCGCGCCGACGCCAACGACGGCGTTTCTGGCGGTTGGCTCCAAAGCGGCCGGTTTTGTGCTGCTCTTGAGGGTTTTGTTCACGGCGCTTCCGGCGATCACCGCGCATTGGGTGGATTTTCTCATTGTCATCTCCGGCCTGACGATTCTTTACGGGAACCTGTGCGCGCTCCCGCAACGGAATTTAAAACGGTTGCTGGGCTATTCCAGCATTTCCCACGCGGGATATTTGTTGTTGGGCGTGGCGGCCATCACCGTGACCGGGCAATCGGCGTTGATGTATTACCTGGCCGGCTATCTCTTTACGTTGATGGGCGCATTCACGGTCATCCTGCTGGTGATGCAGCATTTGGACAACGAAGACATTTCCGGCCTGGCCGGCTTGAACCACCGTTCGCCGCTTCTGGCGGCCACCATGACGTTTTCGATGGTTTCGCTGGCGGGGATTCCGCCGCTGGCGGGATTTTTTGGAAAATTTCTCCTGCTGAAAGCGGTGATTGAGCAGGGTCTGGTCACGCCAAACCACGGATATTTTTGCCTGACCTTTGTGGCGCTGGCAGGCGTGGTGATTTCGATGTATTACTATTTTGGCGTGGTCCGCGCGATTTACTGGAGCAAGGACGCGCGGGACCTCTCCCCCATCCCCCTGACCGGCGGAGCGAAATTTTTGGTGCTTCTGTGCATGGGCGGGATGCTGTGGATCGGTATCTTCCCCAATACCGTCCTCAATTTAACCAACGTGGCCGCCAGCGCGTTGAAATAAGCTGATTAAACGCTTGGGTTTGGCCTTTGATATGCCATCCGCGCCGAATCTTCGGGCTTGTTTTTGCCTTAAATGCCGCTGTTAATACCGGCGGTGTTCAGCGAATTCAAATCAATCATCCAAAAACAATCGTGGATTACGTGGGCGGGGATTGCGGGCCTGGCGATTTTCTTTTTGGCGTTGAGATGGAACAGCTTTAACGCCCCCTTGAATCGCGACGAAGGGGAATACGCCTATGCGGCGCAACTGCTGCTCCAGGGAATCCCCCCGTACGAACAGGCGTTCATCCAGAAGCCGCCGATGATTTTTTACAGTTATTTGCTGGCGAAATTGCTGTGCCCGGGATTTTTTTGGTCGGCGCGCCTGCTGGCGTATTTGTTTACGGCGTTGGCAACGATTTTATTTGGTTATGTCGTCCGGCGCGAATTGGGGAAGGGCTGGGCGTTGCCGGCGATGTGGTTGATGACTCCATTAATCTTGTTGCCCGACCTGGAGGTGACGGACGCCAATACGGAAACGTTCATGTTGCTGCCGTTGATAGGGACGATTGCCGTGTACAGCCGCAGCCGTGAAGTTGGAAACAAGGGAGGGCATTGGTTGCTGGCGGGTTTCCTGGCCGCAACGGCCCTGCTGTATAAATATACCTGCCTGCCGGTCCTGGCGTTCGTTTTCGCGGTCTGGCTGGCGGAGGCGTGGCGTTCGGGCGGAGGGCTGAAGATGGTTTGCCGCGGATTAGCCCTGGCCACGGCCGGAGGCGTTGCGGCGGCGGCGCTGGAACTGGGATATTTTATCCGGCATGATGGCGGCAGGGGCTTTTGGGAATGCACGGTGACCTTCAACCGGTATTATGCCGCTTCCAATATCTTTGGCCTGAATAATTTTCTGACGGAAATGGGAATGTTTTGGAAAAGCTGGTGGATTTTGTTTTTGCTGCCATGGGCGGTTTTGTTCAGGCTGCCGCCGCGTCTTTGGTTTTGGCTGGGCATTTTTGTTTGCGCGGTCATCTCGACCGGGGCGAGCGGTTACGGGCACTATTACATCATCATCATGCCTTTTCTGGCGCTTCTGAATATCGCGGGCATTCGCGCCCTGGCCTCGCATCTTTCCGAACGATCCAATCAAACCCTGTGGCGGGCATCAATGACGGCGGTCGTCATGGCATTGGTGGTGGGGCCGGTCTTGCCGTGGCTGCTTTGCTCGCCGGAACAATTCGTCCAGGCAAGCTGGCCGCAGCAGCCTTTCGCCGAATCGGGATTGGTGGCCGAAAAGGTGGCGCAACTGACCGGTCCGGACGATTTTGTTTACGTGGCCGGTTCGGAACCGCAAATCCTTTTTTACGCCCAACGATACAGCCCCACCCGTTTTATTCATGCCTGCGCGCTGACGGTTCCCAGCCCGGTGGTCCATGAGTATCAACAGGCGGCGATGCGCGATCTGCAACAACGTCCGCCAAAAATCATTGTTTTTGTCCAATCACCTTTGAGTTGGTTGCGTGAACCGGCAACGCCCGGGGAATTCTTCGATTTTTTGAACAGCTATTTGAAGAATTACAATCTGCTCGGAGGTTTTGTGAAGCCCGCGGGACAAACGGGCCATTGGTCGGACCATTTGAACCCGGCCGAATTTCAATCCTCAAGCTTGCTGCTCTATGAGCGCAAATCGCACGGATGATCCTTCGGAACAAACTATCGTCCCCAGGGAAATTGGAACAGCACCAATTGAGACTGTTGATTTTCCCCATCGGCAAATTGGGTTTGGCCGGGGTGCCAGCCAACCGTTTCGGCCCAAGGCCGTGAACTCAAGTTGCCGTAGTAATAAATTTTGGTTTGCTCTTTTGAGGTGTCTCCCGGAAACCAGGTGAAATGCGGTTTCGATGTCGCGATGGTGGTGGATGGCGCCGGCGGGGGGGCCGAGCTTTGCATGGCCAGTTGCATTTGCTGCTGCGGAGTTGGCGCCGCGCTTGCCGGCGGCGAATTTGTCGGAGCGGCCGCCGCATGAAATGCGGCGCCGAGCAGGACGGCTAAAATAGTATTACACACCTTCATAAAACAACATCGGCCCATGCCCGGAATAGTCAAATGGGGTAAAACCCGCTGTGACCAATCCGGCGGCCATGTTAGGGCTTGTTTTTTCGACGTCGCGCATCATTAATAAGCCAATGTTATCCGGCCTCAAACAAAAAATAAAACAGACTCGCTGGAACACTTGGTTTGGCTTGGCCGGGTTGGGAATTTTCTTCCTGGCATTGCGTTGGAACAGTTTCAGCGTGCCCCTGGACCGGGATGAAGGGGATTATGCCTATGCGGCCCGGTTGTTGGTGCAAGGGCTTGCGCCTTATGAACATATCTTCATCCAAAAACCGCCGATGGTGATTTACAGCTATGCGCTGGCCCATCTGATGGCGCCGCATCTGTTTTGGTTTGCGCGTCTGGGGGCGTATCTGTCAGTGGCCCTGGCGACGGCATTGCTCGGATACATTGCCTGGCTGGAATTTGGCGCGGGGGTGGCGTTTCCCGCGATGGGGCTGATGACGCCGATGGTGTTGCTGCCTGAAATCACGCAATTCGGGGGCTGCGTGGAGATGTGGCTGCTGTTCCCGCTGATGGGGGCGATTGCGATTTATTGCCACAGCCGGAAAAATGGAAACAGAGCTTGTCATTGGTTCGCGGCGGCATTTTTGGCCGTCACGGCGATATTATACAAATATACCGCGCTGCCGATGCTGGCGTTTGCTTTTGCGGTTTGGTGCTGGGAACTTTATCGAACCGGTAACCGCAAACAACTCGGGCGCGGCCTGCTTGCGGCCGTGGCGGGAGCGTTTTTGGCGATTGCCATTGAAGTGGGTTATTTTCTGGTCCACGACGGCGGCAAAGGTCTGTGGGAATGCACCATCGTTTTTAACCGTTATTATGCTGGTTCCGGTATCTTTGGTTGGGCAATGTTTTTGGCCAAGGTTAAAACATTCTGGAGCGCGTGGTGGATTTTGTTTCTGGTTCCGTGGGCCAGCCTGCTCCTGGCCAACCGGCGGAAATGGTTTTGGTACGGGATGCTTCTGTGCGCGCTGGTGGCGACGGGTTCGAGCGCTTATGGCCAGTATTACATCGTGGTGATGCCGTTTTGGGCGTTGTTGAGCGCCATGGGCATTCGCGCGTTGATCTCGGAAATTGACAAGCGTTCCAAGCTGTCGGCCTGGGCCGGCGCGATGATGGTCGCCGGGGTGGTGATCTTCGCGGCTCGCTCCGATGTCCCCTGGCTGCTCTGTTCGTCGCAACGTTTTGCCGAGGTGAAAATGGATGGATACCCGTTTTTGGACGCGCGCTGGGCGGCTGCCCAGGTTTCGCAATTGACCACGCCCGACGATTTTATTTATGTCGCGGGTTCGGAACCGGAAATCATGGATTACACGGAACGTTTCAGCCCGACTCGATTTTCCAACGTGTATCCGTTGATGGTCCCCAGTCCGGCGGCGCAACGTTATCAACGGGAAGCCATCCAGGCGTTGCAATTGCATCCGCCGGCATTGATTGTTTACATCCAGTCTCCCACCAGTTGGGTGCGGCATCCGACCACGCCGCCGGATTTCAACAATTTCCTCCGCGATTTCATGGCCCGGGATTACCGGTTGATTGGGGGATACCTGAACGGCAAAAATAAATTTCACACGACCTTGAGCACGAACGAATTTGCGGCGGCGGACCTGTTGCTGCTCGAGCGCAACGACTGGACCGGCGCCGCGAAAAAAATCAATTAGAACATTTCAACTTGCTTCATAGCCGCCAAAAACAGTAAAACGCAAAAACATTGGATTTTTCGTCCGGCCTTATGGTTGCCGTATTTCTTCAAACGCTCTAATTCGCGTTTATTCGCTGTTGAAAATCTACTTTCGTAATTCGACATTCATCATTTCCCTAAACCTCTCTCAACTGTTTCCGCCTTCCACAATTTTAATTTCTGACTCTGTCAGGCCGTAAAGGTCATAGACGCGCTGGTCAATTTCAGCGTCGAGCCTCTTGATTTCTGATTCAATCGCGTCGAGGTCCGCACTGCCGGCCTCTTCAGCGACCCCCTTCATCAAATCGCGGATGGCGCGCAGATTGTCTCCGGCGCTCGCGTTGAAATAAACCAGCGGTTCGAGCAGGTTGACGAGCAACGGGTAAATCGGCTCCGGCTTTTTCCCTTTGGTCCATTTCCGCTTGCGGGAATTTTCATTCAGAAATTGCCGCCAACTTGCATAGATAAACTGGCGCAGGGCTTCATCCTTGAACGCCAGCCGTAGGATGGGGAGCACGCGCGCCCCGCGCGTTGCCGACGACGCCTCGTCGTCGATTGCGGTTGACGAGGCATCAACCGCCGCACGCGAGGCGCGTACGCTCCCCGCTGCGTCCGTGACCGTGGCGGACAGGGTGATTTGTGAACCGTCTGATTCGAGGCGGATTTCGTGGACAAAGTCGGTGCGCTGCACGTCATCAATCAGGATTTCCGGCTGCATCGCCGCCGCGAAATCTTTTTGCAGATAATGCGCGAGGTTGCAGGGGGTGCGATTTTGGGTATGAGCAATCTTTCGGTGGAGTGTGTCGGGCAATTTTAAGCGTTGTTTGTGCGCGGCTTGAATCGCCTCGACGCCCTTGACGATTTCCTTTTCCAGCTTCACTTCGTGTTTGTTCTTCGGGTCAATGCGTTTTATGGGCAATTGCTCGATAAATTGGGTGAAGTAACGGAAATAGCCGCCGCGCATCGTCGTGCTGACTTGCTTGAGATAATAGTCAAGCATTCGGCTGTTCAACAAACCGAGGAGATACGCGGGTGATTCCTTGGCATCGACCTTCAAAGTGATTCCGTAACCAGAGGCAAAGGCGAATTCACCCGCGCCGTCAAAAGCAAATGAAGCAAAATTCGCAATGTCGGGCACAAGAATTTTCGGGAGCAACATGAGGTCAACATTCTGCAAACGACCATAAGCATACCATCCATCACCGCTAAAACGGCCTTCTTCGCGCTCTTCGAGCAATTTCTTGTTCTGGAGCAAATAGCTGTAAGTCAGCGGAAACTTTTTCTTTAATTGCGTTTCAGCAATCAACTCTGCCCGCCCGGCTTTGATTTGATACGGCAGGATGACCACCTTGGTGCAAGTCTCCAAAACGTAACGCCTGATGTCTTGCCCCTGTAGAAAAGGTGCAACGGCTTTGCGTTCCAATTTTACTTCCCGTTGCCATTGCTCCGAAAATGCCGTGATGGTCGAATCGTTCATGGACACCACATCCAAAACGTAAACTGGATTCGCGCTGGTGCGGATTCCTTGGGCAATCCGTTCAGCCACATTGCGAAGCCGGACCGGATTTTCGTTCAACTTGGCGAAAAGCTCCGCGCCGTTCCCCAGCACAAAATTCCATTGCTCGCCCGCGAAGCTGGTGGGAGCAATTTTGCCGACGGCAGCTTCGCCGGAAACGCGCCATGCTTCGAGATCGTCCACCTTAATCAACCGGCTTTCCGTTTGCGGCTGTTTGTTCAGGAAGAGCAGGCAGGTGTAAGTCGTCGCTTGCGTGAAAATTTGAACATCGCCAAAAGAAACAATCTGCCGAACGTGTTTTTGTTCCGCGAGCAACTTTCTTAATTCTCTGCCATATTCCGCCTGGAAGAATTTGTGCGGACAAATATAGCCGAAGAACCCATTGGCATTGAGCAATTCCAGACCGCGCTCAATGAAGCAGACATAAATGTCGAAGTTGCCGGAAGCAGCCGAGCGATAATTCGCCTTTAAAAACTCTGCCGCTTCCGACGCGTTCGCCTGCATCACCTGAATACGCTCGTAAGGCGGATTGCCGATGACGACATCGAAACCGCGACTTTTGGGTGGCGCGGGCGACCCGCCCGCCCCGTCCGGCGACCCGCCGGACGAAACGGAGGCAGCCGTGACTTCTGCTCCGCCATCCTTTCTTGTTTTGGGCGCAACTCCCGTTCCGGTCGGCGAGTCGCCGACCGGAACAGGCGAGTCGCCTGTGCCACCCCGCACATAAGGTTTCCACGCTTCGATTTCCGGTGTCCACAACCATGCCCACGGTTCCGACTCTTTCACCAGTCCCGCCGCCCACGGGTTCCGGCAGACGTAATGAAATTTTTCCTGCAAATCCAGGTCGCTACGCATATAACGGTCGTAACGTTCCGGCTGCCAGAGCGTGCCCTTCACCTTGTCCAGCTTGTTCACTTCCTTGGCGGAGTAGGATTTGATGGAATGAAGTATTTCAGAGAGCGGCCAGAGGATGGGATTCCCCTCCTTGTCTTCCGCCTGCACCCCGGGTTGAATAATAAAATGAGCGTGGTCAGGCATGACACACGCAGCGACAAGACGATAGCGGCGTTCACGCCAATGAAGAATGCAGTCGAAGACGATGTCGCGCGCGGCGGGCGAAAGTTTGCGGGGAGCGATGGTGTTGATGATGACATGGTAAATCGCCCGCGGTTTTTCAAAATGCGGGAGGTTGCGCCTCGAATAGGTTGCGCCCGGAGCCCATTTGGGTGGCGCGGGCGACCCGCCCGCCGCGTCCGGCGACCCGCCGGACGAAACGGAGACAGCCATGACTTCTACTCCGCCATCCGGTTTTATTTTGGGCGCAACTCCCGTTCCGGTCGGCGGGTCGCCGACCGGAACAGGCGGGTCGCCTGTGCCACCCATGATTTCAGGAAATTCCTTTGCCCAATCAAAGGCGGCATCACCGGCGACGGATGGGGCGGCGATGAGCGAATTGCCGCGCTTGAAATTCTTCGTGAGGTTGGGCAGCAGGCTCAACGGCTGGCCGCCGCGCTGTTTGCTGCGGATACGCTCAAGGAACCCGTCGCGGTTCACGGCCATGTAGCGCAGCCAAAGGTTGAGTTTGGCCACTTCCACGGCCTGTTTGTCCAGGTCCACGCCAAAGATGTTTTCGGTGAGCACATGGAGCGGCGCGTCGAGCACTTCCTCGGCGATGACCAGGTCGGCGTCAAAGAGCGCGCCGTGGCCGTTGCGGTCCTTTTTGATGCGGCGGCATTCCTGGTTGTAATCGTCGTAAGCCCCGACCAACTCGTCGAAGGCGCGGAGCAGGAACAAGCCGGAACCCATGGCCGGGTCAAGCACCTTGATTTCGCCAAGTTCGCGGATTTTGGCAATGGCGCCCTTGAAATTCTTGCAGCCGAGCAAGGCCTTGGCTTCGGCGAGGATGGGTTGGATTTTTTCGCCGAGCGTGTGGCCGACGATGTAATTCACGATATACTGCGGCGTGTAGTAGATGCCTTCCTTTTTGCGCAGTTCGTCGGTGTCCTCGATGACGACGCGCCCGCCGCTCTGGAAAAGTTTGTGGGCGAGAAAGCGCTCATAGACCGCGCCCATGACATCGGACGACATGAGGCTGAAGTCGTAACGGTAGAGGTGGCGGAAGGCGAGGAGTTCGCCCTGGCCGGATTCAAAGCCGCATTGCGCGGCGAGTTCCGGCGCAAGCGGCTCGTGGCCGATGACGGCGGAAAGCACGACGTTGTCAATCTCCAGTTCATCGCAGAGCAGTGGTTGCTCGAAAAGTTCGGTGTTGAAATCGTTTTTGATTTCGACGAAAAGCGATTCGCGCAGGATTTCGCCGAAGGTCTTGTCGGCGCGGGCGTAAAGGACTTCGTAGTTGCTGTAGGTGCGGGCGAGTTTATTGAATTCAACGAGCCGCCGGGTCTCCAGCATGAGGCAGAAGATGAAGCGGTCGAGAAGTTGCTGGCTGGCCTGGGTGATCTCGTCGAGCGAACGCTTCGGGTTGCGCAGGGCAAAACCGTTGGCAATGAGCAGCCGCCAGCGTTTGAGGTCGGCGAGAAACTCCAGGTCGAGACCCGCTCGCTTGCGCTGTTCGTAAATTTCGTCAATGCGGTTCCTCTCAAGATTTTCAAGCGCGAGCAGTTCCCAGAGTTCCTCCCGCCGTTTCCAGAGATGGTCCAGCGTAAAGGAGAACGAGGGCGTGACTTCGTTGACGCGGATAAAATGAAGCTGGGCGAAATTAGCGAGGAGAATCCATTTGACTGGCTGCTCCGTGGCGGTGATTTCAGGGCTAAGCCGGTAATTCTGGATATAGCGGTGGACCTGCTCGCGGTGCTTGTCGAAAAGGCTGGTCTTCGGACAGTCGAGCAGGCTCTTGGCTTCGACAAACATCAATGGGCGCTCCGACTTCAAGAGATAATCCACCGAATCCACGAGGATTTTGAACTCCGGCTTGATGTTCTGGGTGCGAAAGCCCAGTGCGTCAAATAAAGGCCGGATTAATTCATGGCACGTCGCCGCCTCCGGCTCTTGCTCGTCAAAACCGGAAGTCTGAAGGCTCTTCGCCTTGGCGATTAGCGTTTCCAGTTCGGCGAAGAAATTATCTTTCCCGGATTCGATTGGCACGACGGCAGAGTTTGCGCGGGAAATCCCGCAGCGTCAATTCCCTGCTGCATCGGACGGCGGAAGTCCGTGTGGAAGGGGGAACGGATGGCATGAATAGACACAATGGTTTCAACTTTCACCCCCCCTTCATTTTATGTTCCTCAGCAACATTACACTTTGGCCGTTCCATGGTTAAATCGCTCGCATGAATGCGACAACAAGTCCTGAGACTTGTCCCTCGGGCCCATCACCTATCGGTGGGGCGAGACCCCGTCGAACCGTGACTCTTCTTTATTCGCTATTTCTGCTTTCTGCTTTCCCACTTTTTCAGGTCCATCCGCCATCCTGCCCGCTTTGTCTTTGCAAATTCGCGTTCATTTGCGCTTATTCGCGGTTGAAATCGTCAAATCGGTCAAATTCCCTTATTTTACCCATGTTTACTCTTATTTACTCATGTTTACTCATTAAAAAATTATGAATGACACTCCCCTGAAATTACGCGGCGGTTCGGATTCCGAACTGACCAAACTCAAACGCCTCTGGCAAAACTCCGAATTCGAACCCTCCCGCGAACCCTGGCGCGAGCGGTTTTCCTCGGAACTCACCCAGGCCCAAATCCGCGCCTTGCTCAAAAATGAATTGCAGATCAACCTCCAATGGGACCGCCAATTGACCCAGTTCCGTCAATGGGTGGCCCGCCAGGATGCGCTGGATGCGGAACGCGATGCCACGGCGGACGACGCGGCCAGAATCCTCGAGGAATTTGGAGAAAAATGGACCCTGGACCAGATTCGTGGAGAAATCCTAAAGCGCAGTTATGTCCGGGCGCTGGCCACTGGCGACTTCGAGTCGGGCCGCAAAACCATCGCCCAGGAGATGAACGTGAAAAAAACCGCGTTGGACGCGAAAAAGTTGTCGTATTGGGAAAAATCGGAGCAGGCCCAGGCCTTCGAA
This sequence comes from Limisphaerales bacterium, assembly GCA_052140285.1. Classification (GTDB taxonomy): domain Bacteria; phylum Verrucomicrobiota; class Verrucomicrobiia; order Limisphaerales; family UBA11358; genus UBA11358. The sequence continues at coordinate 35,744 of JBKQUF010000098.1, forward strand.
TTTTGCCTGGCCGAAACCAAGGGCTATCCCGAAGTGATGGAAAAGTTCAGAGTGGCCTTCGACTCTTTGGACGTAATGAAAACACCAAACGACAGGTATGATGCGCCGCCGCCTGATCCCTCGGATTGAGCATCCGCATTTTTATGAAAATGCTCCTAAATCATCCGCATTTGCACCGCATCAACAATTTCGGTGCCCACGGAAATGGCGCCGATGATGACCACAGTGTCGCCCTGCTTCAACCTCCCCTGCCCCGCGAATTCTTTCAAGGTATTCTCGATGGTATTTTGCGGATTGATGAAATCAAATTCCGTGACGAACGGCGTGACGCCCCAGTTCAACGTCAGTTGATTGGCATAAACCGCGTCATCACAGAGGGCGTAGATGGGCGAATAACGGGGCCGCATCCAGGCAGAGTAGATCGCCATGTGGCCGTGCCGCGTAAAAACGAGGATGGCGGCGGCCTTCAATTCATTGGCCATCACGACGGCGCTTTTGACGAGTTTTTCGCGGGCGGTGGTCAATTCGGCCGAGTCGTGGTATTGCGCGCTGCCGCTGCGTTCAATCCGGCAGGCGATGCGGTCGAACACTTCGATGCATTTCAGGGGATATTTGCCGACGGTAGTTTCGCCGCTGAGCATGATCGCGTCAGCCTCTTCATAGATGGCATTGGCGACGTCGGTCACTTCGGCGCGGGTGGGCATGGGCGATTCGATCATGCTTTCGAGCATGTGCGTCGCCACGATGACGGGCTTGCCGAAGCGCAGGCAGGTCTTGACGATGCGGCGTTGGACGATGGGCAGTTCTTCGTAGGGAATTTCGATGCCCAGGTCGCCGCGGGCGACCATCACGCCATCGGCTTCTTTGATGATGGAGTCGAGGTTCAACAAGGCCTGCTGGTCTTCGATTTTGGCGATGACAAACGGCGGCGGCTTGGCCTTGTCGAACAATTCGCGCAGTTGCATCAAATCGCGGGCTTCGCGGACGAAGGAGAGGGCGATAAAATCCAGATTCAGTTCGAGGCCGAGTTTGACGTCATTGATGTCCTTGGCGGTAAGGGCGGGCAGGCTGACTTTGACGCCGGGGAGATTGATGTGGCGTCGGCTGCCGAGGGTGCCTTCGGTGAGGACCTCGCACTCAACCTTGTTGCCGTTCTTGGCGAGAACCTTCATCTCAATGGCGCCGTTGTCGATGAGAACGACGTCGCCGACGCTGATATCGTTGACGAAGTTGGCGTAATTGACATCCACGGAACGCTCTTCCTCCGGTTTTTCGCCGCGGACCGTGAGGACGAATTTCTGGCCGGGCTGCAAGTTGAGGGGCGAGCTGATATCCCCGGTGCGAATCGCCGGCCCCTGGGTGTCCATCATAATGCCGATGTGCTGTTTGCGGCCGGCGGCGGCGGCGCGGATGTCGGCGGCGACCCGGCGCACCCAATCGTGCGGGGCGTGGGACATGTTGAGGCGGAAGATATTCACGCCGGCATCAATGAGCTTGCCGATCATGGCCGCGGAATCGGTGGCCGGGCCGAGTGTGGAAATTATCTTTGTTTTGCGAACGTTAGCCCGTTGCATGGCCAGAAACATACCGACGCGGAACGCATTGGAAAGTTTTTAATTCGCGGAAGCGAATAAAAACTTGTCAATGGGCCGAAAAGGCCTTAGATAGGATCATTGAACCAGAGGAGTTTATGAGAAATTCAATTGGAGGAATGATATTGGCGGCGAGAAACCCGCGGCGCGCAGTTCAAGCTTGCCACGCCGGAAAATTGAGTCATAATTTTATTTTTTATGGCAGACGCTGCAAATAAGTATCCCGAAAATGTCCCCGGGAAATATTACGTGGACAACCAATGTATTGATTGCGATTTGTGCCGCGAGACGGCGCCCGATAACTTCAAACGCAACGACGACGGCGGCTATTCTTTTGTGTATAAACAGCCCGCTTCGCCCGAGGAAGAGGCGCGCTGCAAGGAAGCCAAAGAGGGCTGTCCGGTTGAGGCGATTGGCGACAACGGGGCGTAGCCCGGAGCCGAAGGCCATTTTGCGGGGACGCGAAGAATTCAGAAGATTTCAACCTGTTGCGCGAAACGAACGGTCACGTCGCGGCGACATTCATCGGGTCAATCGGCAATACCACGCGGATGGTGGCGGGCTGCCCCGCCTGGGCGGGCAGGATTTCCAATTTGCCGCGGTGGGTTTCGATGATTTTCTGGCTGACCGTCAAGCCGAGACCCAAACCCACGTTGCGGGTGGTGAAAAATGGCGAGGGCACTTTGTCCACGGCTTCGGCGGTAAATCCCGAGCCGTTGTCCTGGACCTCAATCTGGACGTTATGGCCGCCTGCCTTGTCGGAAGTGGTCTGCCAACGAACTCCGATGATGGGTGTTTTGGGATTGGCCTGAAGGGCGTTGAGGATGATTTCGGCCAAGGCATGTTTCAGAGCCGCGCGATCCCCGGTAATGACGACCGGCTTGCCGGTGTTTTCATATTTCAATTGCGGAGTCTCGGAAGTCTGGTGTTTGCGGGCTTCCTGATAGGCCTCTTCGATGAGGTGATCCACGGCAAAGGCTTCCGGCTCCAATTTCCCGTCCCGGGCGAGAAACCGCATTTGATTGAGCAAACGCGTGACGCGCTTGACGCCGTCGGCCATGGCGCGGTCCAGGGAATCGCGAAATTCCTTGTCCTTGAACTTTTCCGCGAGCAATTGTTGATGAGTGGAAAGGGGGACCATGGCGTTGCCGATCTCGTGGGCGAGGCGGTCGGCCATGCTGCGGATGAGGCGGAGGTTGGCGGCTTCCACTTCCAACCTTTGCAACTGTTCGGTTTGGGTCAGATCGTCGGCGGTCAACAGGGCGGACACGGGGACGGTGGAATTGCCGCGCTGAAAGGGAACGACGCTGACGTTGTAAATCGTGCCGGGGGAGTTTTCCGGTTCATAGCGAAACGGCCCGATGGCGGCGCCGGTTTTGAGCACCTGATAAATTTTCGCGCCGAGGATTTGGGGGATGTCGCTGAATTCCAATCCGCCGGTGCGTTCATTTTTCCGGCCGAAATGGCGGCGGGCCGCCTTGTTGGCATGCAAGACTTTGAGGTCGCGCCCGACGACGATGCAGGCGCTGCTCAATTCGCGCAGCACGTCGGCCATCATGGCGTGGTTGCCGGCGAGCTGGTCGTGCAGCCAGATATTGCGAAGGGCGAGTCCGACTTGTTCCAGCAAATGGAAGATCAATTCCAACTCGGCGTTCACGAGAGGCTCGCCGGTGACGCGACCGTCGAAAACGGCCACGCCGCAGATGTTCTCGCGGTCGGGAATGGGGACGGCGACCTGGGCGCCGAGCAGTTCAAATTCCTTTTGCGCTTCGGGGTCCGCGCGGACTTCATCGCTATCGCGCCGCAAAATGCGGCCGAGTTTGGAAAGCTGGTCGCCGATGCCGGAATCAAGCGAAAGCTCGAAGTGCTCGAGCAGGCCGGTCGAAAGGCCAATGGCGGCGGCCGAGCGCAAACGGCGCCCGTCTTCGGGCGACAATACTTCGGTCAGCGGCCCCGCCGGGCGGTTCAAAAAAATGGCCGCGCGGTTAACGCTGAGAATTTCACGCAGGAAATGGAGAAATTGTTTAAGCATCCCTTCCGCATCGAGCGAATGGGTCAGGATGGAGGAGAAATCCCGCAGCATATCGAGCGTTTGGGATTCATTGGCGGTGCGGCTGGGCGCTTCCGGACCCGGTCGGGAAAAGGAAGTTTGGTGGGAGGCACTGGGGGCGGGAGCCGCTGGACGATGGGCGGGTTCGTTCCACAAGCGATCGAGCAAGGAATTCAGGAGCCGCCCGCGAACGGGCTTGGTTAAAACATGGGTGACTCCATTGAGGAACGCTTCCTCCTCCCATTCGGACTGGCTGAAGGCGGTATAGGCGATGATGGGAACCTTTGAAGCGCGGCGGCGGAGGCGTTCAATGACCCAGACGCCTTCGACGCCCATCAAATCAATATCCAGTACGCAAACTGTTGCCAGACCGTGAGTCAGGAGTGGTTCGGCCTCCTCCACACTCATCCGTTGGACGATACGGTACTGCTCCGGATTCACGCTTGACCGAATGGTGTCGGCGAAATCAGGATGGGTGGACAAAACCAAAATCGTTTTCATCTGACATCAATCGAGCTGCCTGCGTCGCAAATCAATCATTCCATACCCAAGGCATGTTGGTCAACGGAAACTTAAAGCAAACTCCGGCCAAGGATTTGGTGTGATTGCCGGACGATAACGTTTTTCGTCAGCTTGTTCAGTTTCCTGGGAAAAAGTTTTGGCCGCCAACCGTGGGTTGTCAAAGGTTTGATTTTTCTTGTGAACAAACGCCGGAACTGCAAATAATAGGGTTGAACACGGCATGAGGACACCTAGAGGCTACAGGAAGATGGTTTCACTTGTGAATCCGTTGCGCGGATGGGGCGGGGATTTGGCGCGGGCGGCGGCAGAAGGTACGGGGAATCTCCGCCAAACAGCGTTCCCGGCGTTGCTGGACATTTTTGACAATTTAGCCGATAGTGGTTCCATCAGAAAGCATTATCCGACATTATGACCCTGACCAAACGCGACCTCGTTATCCGCATTAGCGGCGAAAACAGTCTCAGCCAGCAGCACGTTTTCGAAGTCATCCAAAAAACCCTCGACTACATCTCCGATGCGCTCGCCAACGGCGACAAAGTCGAATTGCGGAACTTCGGCGTTTTCGAAGTCAAAGTCCGCAAGGCGCGCGTGGGACGAAATCCCAACAAGCCGGAAACCGACGTGCCGATACCAGCGCGGACGATGGTGAAGTTCAAGGCGGGCAAGGAAATGCGCGCCCAGGTGCTGAAGCTGCCGGCGAAGGCATAATCGGCGGGCGTGTTTTTCCGCCGCCAATTGAGAAACGAGTGATTCCGCTTTATAGCGTTGCCGCAATCGTTTAATTTTCATCCATGGAACGACTTCCCGGTTTTCGAGATTTTTATCCCGAACCCATTCCGCATTCGGATGTTTGGAGCGCTGACGCGCGCCAGTTTATTTTTGAGAAATGGCGGGCGACCGCCCGCCGGTACAACTTCCGGGAATACGACGGTCCACCCCTGGAGCCGCTGGAATTGTTCACGACCAAGAGCGGGGATGAGATTGTGGGGCAATTGTACAATTTCATCGACAAAGGGGAGCGGGCGGTGGCGTTGCGACCGGAGATGACGCCGACGCTGGCGCGGATGATTGCCGCGCACGAGCGCAATTACAAAAAGCCGGTGAAATGGTTCGCCATTCCGCAGTTGTTCCGCTACGAACGCCAGCAGAAGGGGCGGTTGCGCGAGCATTTCCAATTGAACGCCGACATCATCGGCGAAACCGACCCGGCGGCGGACGCGGAATTGATCGCCCTCTTGATTGACACCCTGCGCGGTTTCGGCCTGACGGAACAGGACTTTGTCATCCGCTTGAGCAGCCGGAACGCCTGGCAGGATTTTTACAGAAATGGAAATGGAAAGCCGGGCAATGGCAACGAATACGAATTCTTCCAGACGATCGACAAGCTGGAGCGGGCCGAGCCGGAGGAGTCGGAGAAAAAATTATCGGCGCTGGGATTTTCGCTGGCGGAAGTGAACCGGTTCATCGAGTCCGGCCAGCCCACCGCGGAATTGGAGAGCATCCTGCAAAATCTTGGCGCCCGCGGATTGCGCGATTTTGCCCGGGTGGATTACAAAGTCATCCGCGGACTGGCGTATTACACCGGCGTGGTGTTCGAGGCCTTTGACGCCAGGGGGGAATTCCGGGCGATTGCCGGCGGGGGCCGGTACGACAACCTGATCAAGCTGATCAGCGGCGGCAAGACGGACCTGCCCGCGCTGGGCTTTGGCATGGGCGACGTGGTGCTGCTGGAACTGCTCAAAGAGCGGAAGTTGCTGCCGGCGTTTGATTCGCGCACGGACGTGGTGGTGTTGATTGAGGACGAGGCGTTTCGCGCCCAGTCGCTCCAACTGGTGCAGGATTTGCGAACGGCGGGCTATGCGGTGGAATACACGCTCACCGCCACCAAAGCGGACAAGCAGTTCAAGCGCGCGCAGGAATTGAAGGCGGCCTTCACCGCGAAGCTGGAAAACGACGCTTACGTCCGCATCCGAAATTTAAAAACGCGCAACGAGGTTGTCAGCGGCTTTGCCGATACGAAGAACCACTTGCGGTGAAGAGGCGTCCAATTGTCGTCGTGATAGTATTAATCATATTGATCGAATGATTAAGAAAACGGCTGAGCGGATTTTTTGTTGCGGCACTTTATCAAGTTTCCTGAGGCCGGTATTTCGGACGTTCATGCGCTTCGAAGACCTGCGCGGTTCCGCCTCACAAAGAACAGGGGAATTGAGAAGTAAGAGTTTAATCGACTTGCGTTCAATTGCTGGCGAGTGCCAGGTTGTTGAGTGTTGGTGAAGCGACCCCGCCCTTGATCTCTTTGGTGACGGCGAATTTACCCGCCACCTGGATGGCTGGTGACCGCAAGGTCAGGCGGCGGTTCGTTGATCACCCCCCAAAAAATGGCGAGATGCTCGATCGCCACCAGGAAGTCATGAAAATCGACGGGTTTCACCACGTATGCATTGGCACCATATTGGTAACACTTGATCAAGTCGGACGTTTCGCGCGACGAACTGAAGATGACGATGGGAATCATTTTCAATTGGTCGTCGGCCTTGATTTGCTTCAAAACTTCCAGTCCATCCACCTTGGGCATTTTGAGGTCAAGCATCACCACAGCGGGTTGGCCGCCAGTGCGAGTATTGAATTTGCCCCGGCGATAAAGATAATCCAGCGCCTCCTCACCGTCACGGGCGATCGCAACCCGGTTGGCCAGATGATTCTCCTTCAACGCCGCCAGCGTTAGATTCGCGTCCTCCGGGTCATCCTCCACCAGGAGGATGTCTTTGATATTCATTGTTTCAGTGGCCATTGACTGTTTCGTTTTGTTTTGGGATGGAAAAGTAAAAAGTTGCCCCGTGGTCCACCACGCCTTCCGCCCAAACCCGGCCGCCGTGCTTTTGAATAATCCTTTGAACGTTTGCCAGGCCAATGCCCGTGCCTTCAAACTCCTCCCGGCTGTGCAGACGCTGAAAAACGCCAAATAATTTATTGATATATTTCGGATCGAAACCTGCGCCGTTGTCGCGAATGAAGACCACCGTTTCGCCGTTTGCGTCGGGGGCGCAACCGATTTCGATTTTGGCCCCGGCTCGGGCGCCGGTAAACTTCACCGCATTGGAAATCAGATTAACCAACGCCATTCGCAACAAGGCCCGGTCGGCTCGAATTGCCGGCAAGGGAGAGATATTCCAGGCGATATTTCGTTCCTTCGTCTCCGCGGTAAAATCGCTGATCGTTTCCCGGACCAGTTGATCGAGATCGACATCGGCCGTCTGCAATTTAGCCCGCCCGATGCGCGAAAAGGCCAGCAAATCATCAATTAAATCCCCCATCCGTTTTGCCGCCTGGAAAATCGTTGCCAGATGTTGGAGGCTTTTTTCCGATAGCGACGCCCCGGCCTCTCTTTGAAGGAGTTCGATGAAACCCATTACCTGGCGCAGCGGCGCGCGCAGGTCGTGGGAAACGGAATAACTAAATGTCTCCATTTCCTCACCCATTCCATGAACAAGCTCAAAATCAAAGGAACCGTCAACATCACCAAGGGTAAGTTGAAACAGGACTGGGCCAAGCTCACGGACAACGGTCTTCAAGACGTCGAAGGCAAGACCGAGGAATTGCAAGGTCGAATCCAGAAACACGCCGGCGAAATCCGTGAAGCGGTCAAGCAGTCCATCGCCGGTCGTTCCAAATAGTTCAGTTATTCAAGGATCTGCGGCGACGAGAAACTTTGGCCGCTGCCGCAGACCTCGGATTTCGCCGGACTCAATTCCGACCCGGGTTCAAACGATGTAACCCGGGGCTGGCTTGAGCCTGGAAATTGCAAAACGGCACCCTGGCAATCCAGGGTGTCTTTAAAAAGGAGGCCAATTTTACTTTGCGCCCAAAATGGCGTCCTTGGCAGCTTTGGCGACGCGGAACTTCACAACTCGTTTGGCCTTGATCTGGATGGTTTCACCGGTGGCGGGATTGCGACCGACACGGGCTTTGCGATTGACCAGCACAAGCTTTCCAAGGCCTGGAATGGTGAAGGTGTCCTTGGCGTTTTTGTAGGCCAGCGTGGCGAGATGTTCCAGAATCTCGACGGCTTGTTTTTTGGTGATGCCGTTCTTTTCGGAAATTTCAGAGGCGATTTGGGATTTGGTCAGTGCTTTTGCCATAATTCTGTCAGTTGGATATGTGTTGATGTTTAATGTTTACGGCGCATTAAAGCAGGTGGGAAACCGCTAGCCAAGAAAAAAACCGCATTTTTCTTAGGAAAATTCCATTCGGTCCCGACCCGCTTGGCATCCCATAAGAAAGAAAGTCATTGGCAACTCCGCTTGCCGCATCAGGATACAATGATTAAAGGGTGGTTCATTTTTATTTCAAATATAACTTGACTGTAACCATGCTGGTGTGGTATCCGTCTAGTCGTTCGATGAAAACTTGCGTAAACATATCAATCACGAGTTGGCCGATTATGCCGGTCGCGAAAGCGACACGTCATAGCCGGTATAACCAAGGTTGTGTGTTTAGCCTTGGACTATCCACGGCAACCCTTGGGCAGCGGCCCGAAGGTAATTTGGATAGACTCGGTGTAAGCAGGTAAAGAATCGAAATTGATTTTCCATCACCCTGCTTACTGGAAGGTAAGCAGGGTTTTTGTTTTCCCTGCAACCGGCAGTGTGAATGTAACGAAACGAAAGATTGGCAATCTGTGAACATGAAAAAAGCGA
>JBKQUF010000099.1:0-18532 GCA_052140285.1 Limisphaerales bacterium
ACCCAGGTTTCCAACTGGCTTCGATCAGCCTCGGATAGGACCACCGCGCTGGCAACTTTTGGCATCGGGAACCATTTTATATGAAAAACCCAATATGTCTAGCTATTTGTGATACACTACACTAGCCGACCCTGACATCAGCGTAAGAAGCAGGCGGAATTTCTGGCGCATGGGCATTTTCCATTTAAATTATTTCATGGCGTCGGAGTACTGGACGCGGCAATGGCCGCGCAGGTGCAAACAATTTTCGCGGATGTTGCGCATAAGCCGCGAGTGACAATTGAACCCAAATGGTATTATAATCTATGAGCAGCAAGGCTATGTTCGAACTAATTTCAGGTAACCTGCTCGAAGCGGAAGCTGACGCGCTCGTCAACACGGTGAATACCGAAGGCGTGATGGGCAAGGGCGTGGCATTGCAATTCAGCAAAAAATTTCCCGATATGCTCGCCGCCTACAAAAAGGCTTGCGAAGCCGGTGAAGTCCGGCCCGGGCGCATGCATATTTTTGAGCGCGGCGAAATGTTCCAGCCGCGTTATATCATCAATTTTCCGACCAAGCGCCATTGGCGCTCGCCCTCGCGCCTCGAAGACATTGATACCGGATTGCAGGCTTTGGTGAAAGAAATCCACCGCTTGCATATTCACAGTATTGCCCTGCCGCCGCTCGGCTGTGGCAACGGAGGTTTGAATTGGAACGATGTTCTTCCTCTTATTAAAGCTGCGCTCGCGCCGCTTCAAGATGTCCACGTTCTGGTTTTCCCGCCGAAGGGCGCGCCGAGTGCCGAGGCCATTGTTCACCACACGCCGCGGCCAACAATGAATCCCAGCCGCGCCATCGTTATAAAAATTTGGCAGCAGTATTTTGCGCTGGGCTATCAACTCACGTTGCTGGAAATCCACAAGTTGTTGTATTTCCTGCAGGAAGCCGGCGAACCATTGCGTTTGCGTTTTGCGAAGGAAACCTATGGGCCGTATGCGGACAATCTGCGGCATTTGTTGCACCGCTTTGAAGGGCATTTCACGTTGGGCTTTGCCGATGGGCGCAACAAACCGGACACAGAAATCACGTTGCAGCCGGGAGCCGTTGATGAGGCGGAAGCGTTTTTGAAAGCAAACGCGGATTCCAGTGTGCCGAGTTTGGAGCGTTTAAACAGGGTCGGGAAACTGGTGGAAGGATTTGAATCTCCCTACGGCATGGAATTGCTGGCAACCGTCCACTGGGTTGTGACGCAAGAAAGCGCAACGAATTTGAAAGCTGTTGTCGCAGCCGTTCATTCATGGAATTCCCGGAAACGAAAACTGATGTCGCCGGAGCATATTACCTTGGCTTACGACCGGTTGCGGGAACATCGGTGGGTTCAACCTTAAATGCCATCCACGGACATTTCGGAAAAAGGCCTGGAAACGCTCATCATGCGGCACATGACCGGCGTGGATGGCCTTGTGTTTGCGGGTGAAGGAGCAGTTGCTGATACGCCAGACGCACTGGCCGCGGCTGGCTTTTGGAGGCGATTGACATGGACAGCTACCGCGTGGAGAAAAAGGCGGTCATGAAAATTGCATTGGCTGATGAGAATGCGGAAATCGGCCCCGTGCCGGTTGAAGGCGGCGGCCACAAACGCGAGCCGGAACTGGATCGCTTGAGCAACATCCTCAAAACATTTAACGAACATTTCGGCACACTGTTTACAGATGGCGACCGCGTGTTCAAGCGCATCAAGGACGACATCGCGCCCAAAGTAGCGGCAAACCAGCCTTATCTAAACGCGAAACAAAATACTCCACACGCCGCGAGGATTGCCCAACTCAAAGTCCTCTCAACCGCTCTCATTGCCGACGCGATTATCCTCCCAAAATTTTTCCAAAATTTCCTTGTGAAGTTTTTCACAATGAGGCAAATTGCCGTTTCTTGGAAGCCCCATCGGCTCGTGTAACGGCCTATGGTGTGTTCCGGTGCAATTTTTATCAGTGAGACAATTCTGCAAAATCATTTTTGCCGGGGCGTTTTTTGCCGTGATCTTCGCGGCAAACCTGAATGCGCAATCACCGGCGCCGACGCCGGTGGACCAACCGGCCCCAGCGGCGGCGGTGCAGGCACCGTCGGCCGACGCGTCCGCCCCCGCGCCGGAGGAGACAGAGGTCCTTCCCACCCAGGCGCCGCCGGCGATTTTTTACATCGGGACGTCGCCGGACGCGGATGTGCCTTCCATTTTCGCGGGATGGTGGCCTAAAGCACTCGCGCTTCCGGTGTCAAATTCCATCGTTTGCTCCTGGATTGTGGCGGCGATTATTTTGGTTGTCGTTCGCGTGACGACGTGGAAAAACATCAAGGAAGTTCCGTCGGGAATGCAGAATTTGATGGAGACCATTGTCGAAAGCTGGGAAAATTTCATGAAGGACGTCCTGGATGCCAGGGTCGCGCGCTGGGTTTTCCCCTTTGCCACCACGTTTCTGATTTTCATCGTCATGTGCGATTACGTGGACTTGATTCCCGGGGTGGGCACGATTGGATACGGGACGCCGGTCAAGGACAGTTGGCTGCCTTTTACCGTGGAAAATATCCACCGCCCATTTTTCCGTCCGCCGACGACCGATGCGAACCTGACGGTGGCGATGACCGCGGTTTTTCTGATCATGAGCCTTTACTGGGCGGTGCGTTACAATGGCGTTTGGGGGTTTACCCGGCATGTTTTTGGAGTGAAAATGAAGGTCGGCAAATGGGTCTTTCCGGTGATCAGCCTGCTTTTTCTGTTCATCGGCCTGATGGAATTGGTTTCGATTTTATTCGCCCGGCCGGTTGCGCTGGCGATGCGTCTTTTTGGCAATATTTTTGCGGGTGAAACCATGCTGGACATGGCGCTGCAGCAGCACTCCTGGCTGGGGTCGCTGGCGATTACTCTCGTTGTTTATTTTTACGAAACGTTTGTCTGCGCCGTGCAGGCGTTCGTGTTTGGGCTGCTGGTGGTGGCCTTTGTGGGAACGATGTGCGCGCCCCACGAAGAGGAGCACGGCCATTAGAACTGACTTTAAATTGAGGTCATGATTGCGCGAAACAAATTTTATCGAACCAACCAACCAACCAACTAATACAAGTATATGCTCGCAGATATAGCTTCACAAACCACTTACGTCTTTTCCGACGTCAAAACCGGCATGGCCATGGCCGGGGCGTCCATTGGCATTGGATGCGCCACGGCGGGGGCGCTCATCGCCATGAGCCGCAATCCCGGCATGATGGGCCGCATCCTGTTGTGGATGTTCATCGGCATGGCCCTGGCGGAAGGTTGGGCGGTGATCGCCTGGTTTGTCGTCAAATAATCCGGCTATGAGTGAAATCGGCATTGAGTGGAGAGCGCTGGTCACGCAGTTGATAAGCTTCTCAATCGTGTTTTTTGTGCTGTGGAGATTTGCCTACGGGCCGATTTTCCGGATGCTGCAATTGCGCCGCGACAAAATCACCGAATCCCTGGCCAACGTGGAGAAGATCAGGGCGGACGTGGCGAAAACGGAGGCCGAACGCCAGAGAATTCTGGCGGACGCCGGGGACAAGGCGAACCAGTTGATTGACGAAGCGCGCGCGGCCGCCGGACGGGTCCGCGAACAGGAAACCCAAAAAGCGATTGCCGCCGCGGAACAGATTATTTCCAAGGCGCGCGAGGCCGCGGCGCAGGAGCGCGTGCAGATGCTGGGCGAATTGAAACGCGAAGTCGGACGGTTGGTGGTGCAAACGACCACGACGGTCACCGGAAAGGTTCTGAACGCGGACGATCAACGCCGGCTCGCCGAGGAAACCGAGAAACAACTGGCCGCCTAGCCGGCCCGAAGTGAAGTTCCAACGAACCGAACGGCATGAAAATTTCCAAACTGGCGCTGCGTGAAGCGCGTGAACTATTCCGCAGTTGCCGCGTCAACGGCTTGCTGGACGAGAACCGCGCGCGCCAGGCCGTGTCATTGCTGCTCTCGAAAAAGCCGCGCGGTTACGTGGAAATTTTGGAACGGCTGCAGCGCCTGGTGAAACTGGACCTGGAGCAGCACTCGGCGCGCGTCGAAAGCGCGGTTCCCTTGTCATCCGACGTGCGGAACAGCGTGGCGGGGCAGATCAAGGGCAAATACGGCGATGGCGTTGACATCTCGTTTGCCGAAAATCCGGCGCTGATTGGCGGTTTGCGGATCCAGGTTGGCAGCGACCTTTATGACGGCAGCGTGAAAATGCGTTTGGACAAATTGGAAGAGAGTTTTTAGCAAATTTTATGAGCACCTTATTACAGGAAATTGAAGCGCAAATCAGCGGCGCAAAAATCGGAACGGCCAAACAGAATGTCGGCCTCGTTCGCGAAATCGGCGATGGCGTGGCCAAGATCGAAGGCCTGACCGACACGATGCTGAACGAGATGCTTGATTTTGGCGACGGCATCACCGGCATCGCCCTCAATCTTGAAGAAACCGAAGTCGGCGCGATTATCCTTGGTGATTACACTAAAATCAAGGAAGGCGCCGAGGTTCGCACCACGGGAAAACTATTGCAGGTTCCGGTGGGCAAGGGATTGCTGGGCCGCGTTGTCAACGCGCTCGGCCAGCCGCTTGATGGCAAAGGCCCGATCAAAAACGAAGCATTTTATCCCGTCGAAAAAATCGCCCCCGGCATTGTCAAACGCAAGCCGGTCAGCCAACCGGTCCAGACCGGCATCATGGCGATTGACGCGATGATTCCAATCGGTCGTGGGCAACGCGAATTGATCATCGGCGACCGTTCGACCGGCAAAACCACGATTTGCGTGGATACCATGATCAACCAGGCGCGCATCAACAAAGCCGCCGAGGCGTCGAATGAAAAGAATTTCCGCCCAATTTACAACATTTACGTGGCGATCGGCCAAAAGCAATCGAACATCGCGCGGGTTCTGGACATCCTGGAAAAGACCGGCTCGCTGCCCTACACCATTATTGTCGTGGCGGCGGCTTCCGATTCCGCCACCAACCAATATCTTGTGCCCTTCGCCGGCGCCGCCATGGGGGAATGGTTTATGGACAACGGAATGGATGCGCTCATCATTTATGATGATTTGTCCAAGCACGCCGTCGCCTACCGCCAGGTTTCCCTGGTGCTCAAGCGTCCCTCCGGACGCGAGGCGTATCCGGGCGACGTCTTCTATTTGCACAGCCGTTTGCTGGAGCGCAGCGCGCGCGTATCTGAAAGTTACGGCAACGGCTCGCTCACGGCGCTGCCCATCATTGAAACCCAGGCGGGCGACGTCTCGGCTTACATTCCGACCAACGTGATTTCGATCACCGACGGGCAGATTTATTTGGAAACGGATTTGTTTTATCAAGGCGTGCGTCCGGCGGTTTCCGTCGGCTTGTCCGTCTCGCGGGTCGGTTCGGCGGCGCAAATCAAGGCCATGAAACAGGTTGCCGGCCGAATCAAAGGTGATTTGGCGCAGTTCCGCGAGCTCGCCGCGTTTGCGCAATTCGGTTCCGACCTTGACGCGAAAACGCAGGCCCTGCTCGAACGGGGCAAGCGCATTGTGGAATTGTTCAAGCAAGTTCAATACAGCCCCATGCCGGTCGAAATGCAGGCCGTGGTTTTGTGGACGGTGCAGAATAATTTTCTCGACGACGTGCCGGTGGACAAGGTGAAGGATTTCCAGGCCAAGCTCACTGATTTTCTGGCGACGCGAAAGGCGGATTTGCTCGCCAAAATCCTCGCGGAGAAGGTGATCAGCGACGCGACCGCGGCGGAATTAAAGGCGGCGGTCACGGAGTTCAAACCAACGTATCATTGAATTCATCCATGACCAGCTACAAGATCAAAATGACGCCGGTGCAGCGAGTTGAGGAAATGATTTTTCTCATCCGCGGGCAGCGGGTCATGTTGGATTTTGACCTGGCGCGGATTTACGGAGCGACCACGAAGCGCTTGAAGGAACAGTTCCGGAGAAACGCGAAAAGATTTCCGGGGGACTTCGCGTTTCAGCTTACCACTCAAGAGTTTGCAAACTTGAGGTCGCAAAATGCGACCTCAAGTTTGCACGGTGGAAAGCGTTATTTGCCGACCGCTTTCACCGAGCACGGCGCGTTGATGCTGGCCACGGTATTGAACAGCCGGACGGCGGTGGACGCCAGCGTTCGCGTGGTGCGCGCGTTTGTGTGGATGCGCGAGCAATTGGCCGCGCACAAGGAATTGTCGCAGAAATTAAACGAACTCGAAAACCGTGTCAGCGGCCATGACGAGGCGCTGGAGAATTTATTCGAAGCGATCCGGCAATTGGTGGAACCGCCGCTGCCGGAAAACCGGAGACAAATCGGTTTCCTGCATGAAACGGCTCCCGCCTATCGCGTCAAAACCAGAAAGCGTTTTTAATTCATGCCCAGCACGCGCGACATACGCCGGCGAATCAAGTCGGTCCGGAACACCGCCCAAATCACCAAGGCCATGCAGATGGTGGCGGCGGCCAAAATGCGCAAAGCACAGCAGGCGGCGCTGGTGGGGCGGCCCTACGCGGAGTTGATGAATGCGATCCTGGTGGAAGCGGCGCCGCGAATCGCGGGATTCCAGGATCCGCTCATGCAAGCGCGCCCCATCAGAAAACGCGGCGTCATAATTGTCAGCACGGACCGCGGTTTGTGCGGCGGCTTGAATAGCAATCTGTTTCGGGAAGCTTCGAAGTTCGACAAAAATTCCACCGTCTTCATCGGGGTCGGAAAAAAAGGCGCGCAATTCGTCGCGCGCACCCGGCGGAATCTGGCGGCGGAATTCCCGTGCAAGGATGCGCCGACCTTCGCCGAAGCCCGGACCATTTCAAAGTTCGCGCAGGATTTGTTTTTAAAGGGCGAAGTGGATGCCGTGGACATTTTGTTCACCAATTTCGTCTCCACCCTGGTTCAGCAGCCGAAGGTGATGCCGTTTTTGCCGATTGGAAAAATCCAACCGGTGACGGCCGGGGTCACCGCGCCCCAGACGGAGTTGCCCGAAGCCGGCCCCCGCCTGGATACGTTTGAATTCGAACCGGATGAGAAAACGGTCCTGGGCGCCTTGCTGCCGCACAGTTTGAATTTTCGTGTTCATCAGATTATGTTCGAAGCAAAAGCCTCGGAGCACAGTGCGCGCATGGTGGCCATGAAAAATGCGACGGACAACGCCAGCCAACTCATCAAGGATTTGACCCTTGAATACAACAAATTGCGGCAGTCAAACATCACCAAAGAATTACTGGAAATCGCCACGGCGCAAATGGCGGTCGGCTGACCATTTTAAATCAATATTTATCAACATGAACAAAGGCAAAATCGTTCAAATCATCGGCCCGGTCGTGGACGTGGAATTTCCCGAACCACTGCCCGCGATTTATAACGCGCTGACCGTGGAATTCAACGTGCCCGGCATCGGCCAAACCAAACAGACACTCGAAGTGAGCCAGCATCTGGGCGACAATTGGGTCCGCTGTGTTTGCATGGGATCGACCGAGGGCATGAAGCGCGGTTATGACGTCCTAGATACGGGTGCGGCCATCTCCATGCCCGTCGGCGAAGCCGTCATGGGCCGTGTCTTCAATGTCGTCGGCGAACCGGTGGATGAGCAGGGACCGGTCAAGGCCGATAAATACAATCCGATTCACCGGGCCGCCCCGGCGCTGGTGGATCAATCCACGTCCCCGCAAATTTTGACGACCGGCATCAAGGTGATTGACTTGATTTGTCCCTTTTTGAAGGGCGGCAAAGTTGGCGCCTTCGGCGGCGCGGGCGTTGGCAAAACCGTCGTCATCATGGAGTTGATCAATAACATCGCCAAGCTGCACGGTGGCATCTCCATGTTCGCGGGCGTTGGCGAACGCACCCGTGAGGGCAACGATCTTTACAATGAAATGATCGAAGCCGGAGTCATCAAGGTGGAAAAGGACGCGCAAGGGCATCCCCGGAAAAACGAACATGGTCTGCCGGTCATTGCCCCCGGCTCGAAAATCGGCCTGGTTTACGGACAAATGAATGAGCCGCCCGGCGCCCGTCTGCGCGTGGCGCTGTCCGCGCTGACGGTCACCGAATATTTCCGTGATGAAAAGAACCAGGACGTTTTGCTCTTCATCGACAACATTTTCCGGTTCTCCCAGGCAGGGTCGGAAGTGTCCGCGTTGCTCGGGCGCACGCCCAGCGCGGTGGGCTATCAGCCGACGCTCGCCGCCGAAATGGGCGACCTGCAGGAACGCATTACCTCCACCAAAAAGGGGTCCATCACTTCCTTCCAGGCCGTTTACGTTCCTGCCGACGACTTGACCGACCCGGCCCCGGCGACGACGTTCGCGCATTTGGACGCCACCATCGTTTTGGAACGTTCGATTGCGGAATTGGGCATCTATCCCGCCGTGGATCCACTCGCGTCCAATTCCCGCGCGCTCGCGCCGGAAATTGTCGGGCAGGAACACTACGATGTCGCCCGCGGCGTACAAAAGGTTTTGCAGCGATACAAGGATTTGCAGGACATCATCGCGATTCTCGGCATGGATGAACTTTCCCCCGACGACAAGCTCACGGTTTATCGCGCGCGAAAAATCCAGCGCTTCCTGAGCCAGCCGTTCTCCGTCGCGGAAGTTTTCACGGGCCGCCCGGGCAAGCAGGTGCCCGTGGCTGAAACCGTCCGCGGCTTCAAGGAAATTCTGGAAGGCAAACATGACGAGGTCGGCGAACAGAATTTTTATATGAAAGGCGGAATTGACGAAATCAAGGAAGCGTGATTCGTTGAATTGTTGACCCGCTCAATTGAATGGCTAACACGATAAAATTGGAAATTGTCACGCCGGAAGCGAAAACGTTTTCCGACGACGTGGACATGGTCACGCTGACCGGCATGGACGGTGAAATGGGGATTTTGCCGCAGCACATGCCGCTGATGACCGGACTGGTGGCCGGCGAAATCATTGTGCGCAAAAATAATGAGGATATTTTCCTGGCCGTGGGCGATGGATTTGTGCAGGTGACTGGCGACAAAATCTCGATTTTGACCGACATGGCCATCAAGGCCAACGATATTGACGAGGCCAAAGCGGAGGAAGCCCGCCAGTTGGCGGAGGCGCGACTGGCGCAAAAAATCACGGACGAAGAGGCCGCGCATATCCAGGCTGCGCTGGCTCATGCGACAACGCAACTCAAAGTAAAACGGTTGCGGAGCAAATAATACCCTGAAGGGACGATCCGAGTTGGCAGGGGTTCCAATCAGCTCTCGATCACACTGATTTCCACCGGCTCCACGCTTACACCGTTCTTTTCCAGCCATTCGATGGCGGCTTCGATCTCTTCCCGCTGCCCGTCGAGTTCCAGGCAAGCGATGCCAATTTCATCCGTCACGCTGGCTTGGCGGATGTTGGTGACCACTTTAAATTTGCGGCCGATTTCCCAGATAAACGGCTTTTTAATCAGGCGCGGCGGATACATCAGCCATAACCGTTGTTGGAGGGGGGAATCGGTTTTCTTCGCGGCGGTTTTCCTGGGCATAATCAATTCAGAAATTAAAATTCAAACTTAAAATTTTTCAGCCGCCGGCAATCGCCGGAATGATGCTGATTTCATCGCCGTCTTTGAGCGGCGTTTCCCGGTTCTTGAGAAAGCGGATGTCCTCTTCGTTGACATAAACATTCACGAAACGGCGCACCTCGCCTTTTTCATCGATTAACCGTTCGCCGATGCCGGGAAAGCGCGATTGCAATTCGGCAATGGCCTCGCCGATGGTCGGCGCGTTGACCTCAACCAATTCTTCATTGTTGGTCAATTTGCGTAACGGAGTTGGAATCCGGACATTTTTTGGCATACGTTGGTAGAGATTAACCTTTTTTCAGGTAAAATCAATCCACGACTTGCAGGTTTTACACGTCCGCTTCCGGAAACCGTTCGAGGATCTTTCCGCGCAAATCTTTTTCATCGGCGGGATGGTAACGGCGGCGGGGGATCATGCGCCGGACGGCGTCCAGCAATTCCAGCCAGTCTTCCAGCGGTGGTTCGGGAACCGGCTGCCAGACCTCGAAACGTTTTTCCCGCTGGAAAAATTTCCAATCACGCCCGACATGATGGGCGTAAACTTGAAGTTTGACGCCTTCCCCGGTGACCCGCTTCCAACTGATTTCGGCTTTTGGCATTTTATGTCAGGTCCACGCCGGCGACCGCCATGGCGGCGATGCCTTCCTCGCGGCCGATGAACCCCATTTTTTCGTTCGTCGTGGCTTTGATCCCGATTATTCCAAAATGAACATTCAGTGCCGAAGCGATCCGCAGCTTCATTTCGTGGATATGCGGATAAATTTTCGGTTCCTGCGCCAGCACGGTGGCGTCCACGTTGACGATTTTCCCGTTTCGCAGGGCGATCAATCTGGCGGCCTCTTCCAGAAAAATTTTGCTCGGGGCGTTTTTCCAGCGTGGATCCGTGTTGGGGAAAAAATGGCCGATGTCCGGTTCGCCCAGCGCGCCGAGCAGCGCGTCGCAGATGGCGTGCATCAGGGCGTCGGCGTCGGAATGGCCGTCGAGTCCCTTGAAGTGGGGAATTTCCACGCCGCCGAGGATGAGTTTGCGCCCCGCGACGAGCGCGTGGACATCGTAGCCGATACCAACGTGAACCATGCCAGAGTGTAAAAATTGTCAGGACGGAAAGCGAAGAAAATCAACGCGAACTAGAACGGCCAGTTAATCCCGGTGGTCAGGTAAACCTGGCCGCTCAAATCCAAATGGCTGCTGGCCCCGCTGCCGCTGATGCTGGCGCCATTCATGGGCATGTATTGCGCCCCCAGATAAAAGTCGCCGCCTTCTTCCACGTGATAAACCAACGTCGCATTCACGTAACCGCCATAGACCATGCTCGTACCGTCGATATGCGAAGCGTTGTAACTGGCGGTCGAACCGTCGGAAAGCTTAATCACGCCGCTGGAACTCAAGTCGCCGGAAACCAAGCCAACCGCCGGGCCGGCCCCGGCATAAAGGCCGATGCTCCGGCTCAGGTTCCAATATAACGTCGGCCCCAAGCGGAACGTGTACAGATCCACGTTCAGGCTTTCGCTGGTCGTGCCGGGAACGGTGTCCGTGGAGGGCGTGCCCGATGCACCCGATGCAGTGGGGCTGACCGCCGCGCCGCCATCGCCGCTGGCGTCAAAACCACCCTGATAACCGGCCGGCAACAATGAAAGAGGAAGACCTTGGTTATTAAAGCTATACTGGTTCCGTGTCACGTTTATCGTGGCATTGCCGACAATATGGATTGGCAGAAAACCGAACCCAAACTCCCAGCCGAGTTTTGCGCGCTCCCAGTACCAGTAACTGTCGCCGTAGGCCAAATCCACTCCCACGTAGGGAGAATTGTCACCGCTGGAATTTCCATTGGCGACGGTAAAACCGGTGGCCTGATGCAGCAGCAGGGTCGAGCCGCTGACTTGCGAGGCATTATCAAATCCGAAATTGCCGGTGCCAACCACGTTATCGCCCGCCACTCCGCGCGAATCCGTCAAGACGTAGCCATCGTCATAAATCCCGGACTGCCCGGGGGGAATGGCGAATGATCCCGACATCGTGAAATTGGCTTTGATGTTAAAACCGACGAGCATTCCAATACGAAAATGGCGTGACCAGTCGTAATCCGGAATCTTTTCGAGCTGCCAATCGTGATGTTCCAACTTGTTCGGGCCTGAATTTTGCGGCTGGGCCCAATTTAGAACAGGATTGGCCGGCGCAGTTTGCTGGGACGGCGGTTGGGCAGGTGATTGAACAGGCTGTTGAAATGGTTCGGGGGATGGTTGCGTCGGCGCGGCCGGTGTTTGGGACGCCGCCGGCGGCGACTGGGAAAAAGGCTGCGATGGCTGGGTGACCGCCGGCCAATTCTGGGCCGACGAATTGAGCGCGACGCCCGCCATCATGCCGAGCAGCCCGCGGGTCCATGAATCTTCAATTGGGCGGCGCAAGCTCATGGCGATTGGGGATACATATAGACTTGGTACATCCTAAATGTATTGGTGGGATTCAAAGTCTCCGGCGGACCGTAATCGATCCATAAGCCGTAATTCGCTGAAACATGAAAGGGCGGCTGGGCCGCGAGCCAGTTGGTCCCGCTATCCGAGTAAGCAACCGTGTACAAACGATTGGTGATGGCTTTGAACTCAAGCAGCATATAACCGGAGGACAAGTTGGTCACGAGCGTAATGTTGATGCTGCTGGAAGTGATTCCTGTGGCGGGCAATGACAAATCCGCCTGCTCAATCTCCACCGGCGTCAATTGAGAATTCGAAAACGGAAAACTCTGGTAGTCGGGATAAAATTGAAGGGTCAAATTCACGCTCTGGCCATTGGTCATGGGCGCGCCATAAACGACATAAGGATTTCCATTGTTTGTTCCCACGGCATTGGACAGCCAGTTGGTCAGACCGGTGACAATGACACGGGCGGACATGACGGTGTTGGTGCCGGTGTTCGACAAAGTGATCATCTGTTGTTCACGGGCGGTTTGGTGGTTGTAAACCTGCGCCGAACTCACCACCGCGGTCAAATCAGCCGTCCCCGCCAGGAAATTCGTGACCGTGACATTGGTCGTGAAGGTATTATTGGCGGGGTTGCTGGCCAGTTGATTCGGCGAGGTGACGAAGGCGCCAAAGGGGAACACCCCGGTATTGGTGAACTGCACGGTCAACTGGATGTTGGCGATGGCGCCTACCGCCAAGTTTCCCAGATTGAATGTCATGATGTCATTCGTTGCCTGGTTTGCTTCATTGGTGGGCGAAATGCCGATCAATTCCACAGCGTTGGTGGGCAAGTCATTGGTCAGGATCACTCCGGTCGCCGTCGCTGGTCCGGCATTGCTCACCGTCACATCATAGGTGACCCAATCGTTGCTGTACGCGATGGTCGGGAACCCGCTCATCGTCACGCCCAGGTCCGCGACGTTGGTGCTGATTACCTGGACGCTAAGATTGGTGGTCGCGATTGAATTGGTTATTCCGGCCTCACTGTTGACGGTAATGGTGTCGGTGAATCTTCCCATAGCCGCGGGTTCAATCGTCAAGGTCATTTGGGCGATGTTGCCGATATCCACCGATCCGAAAAAACCGGTAGCGCTGTTGCTGGTGGTGGTGATTGAGTTTGACGGCGAATCACTAACCAGTGTCACCGGCACGGTTCCTGAAAATGTGTTGGTGATCCAAATTTCCTCCAATGCCAGGCTGTTGTTGGTCACGTCGATGGTGAAGACGACGGCATTGCTGACGGTGGTGGCGTCCGTTGAAACCGACGCGGAAAGATCGACGCTTTGTGCATCGGCTCGTCCGTTCAAATGCAGCACCAACGCCAGGAGCAAAGCCCTGAGGAAGTTCGGTAATAACTTCACGTTAAATAGTGTCTCAAAATTCATCACCATCACAAGGCAAAAGTTTCGTGTATTTTTGCAGCGGGTTTAAAAACGGGGCTGGAACATGAAAAAAGCAGAAAATAGAAAGTGGAAATGAGAGGGGCACAGAGGGCGCGGACAATTTGGTGGAGATCAGAGCGTGACGATCAAAAACAGAAGGTAAAAAGCAGAAAGCAGAAATTGCGCGGGGCGTTTGGGTTGAGATCAGGACGGCCCCCACCCGGTCTCCAGATTTTTTGCGCTGGCTCGCATCGCAGCGATTTAGACATAAAACAAAGAGATGAAGACAGACCATCAAATTACTGCTTGCCAGAACATTCGTCCGCGCAGATGCTGATCTTCATCACATGACCCCATCAAAACAGGTCAACCGCGTAGTGCCGGGCAGGCGCGGCGCGGCGAACAAAACACCAACCCGTCATAAACATCATGTCAAAATCAAATTTTGAGAATTCAAACAAGTTCAGCCGACGCCAGGCGCTGCTGCTGACCGCGGCAGCGGGCATGGGAGCCGCGCTGACTGGAACCGCGCGCGCGTCCGATAGCATCAAGACCGCCGTCCACCAGGAGCCGGGAACCTGCTCGACACCGCGGAAGGCGGTCGCGGACACGCAATATGGCAAGGTGCGCGGTTTTGTCGATGGCGACGTTTTCACTTTCAAAGGAATCCCGTATGGCCGGGATACGAGCGGCGAGAACCGGTGGCTGCCGGCCAAACCGCCGGAGCCCTGGAGTGGCGAGTATCCGGCTTTGATCTACGGCGCCAACTGCCCACAGCATCTGCATGACTTCACGGCGATCGAGCAATCATTCATTCAGGATTGGGATGACGGCTACATGAGCGAAAACATGCTCAAGCTCAATATTTGGACGCCGAGCCTCACCGGCAAGCGTCCGGTGATGGTCTATTTTCATGGCGGCGGTTACAGCTTCGGCTCGTCGTACGAATTGCCCTCGCACGAAGGCGCGCAGATGGCGCGGCATCATGACGTGGTCCAAGTGTCGGTCAATCACCGCCTTAATATCCTGGGATTTTTCGATCTGTCCGAGATCGGTGGGCCGGCTTATGCGGATTCGGTGAACGTCGGAATGACCGACCTGGTGGCGGCACTGAGTTGGGTGCGCGATAATATCGCCAATTTCGGCGGCGACCCCGACACGGTGATGATCTACGGCCAGTCGGGCGGCGGCTCCAAGGTGACCACGCTGATGGCCATGCCGTCGGCGGCGGGGCTGTTCCATCGCGCTTCGGTGCAGTCGGGGGGTGGCGGCAATGCTCCCAGCGCCGAGCAGTCACGGGAGTTTGCCAGGCAAGTGATGGTGGAACTCGGCTTGGGGCCGAATGATATTGGCGCCCTGCAGAAAATGGATTGGGCCAAATTGAACAAGGCCGCCACGGACGTTGCCACCAAGATCAACCCGCCCAGGCGTCCGAGCCTGGGAATGGGCGCGCCATCAGGGAGCACGCCGTTGGTTGGCATGGGACCGACGATGGATGGCCGCATAATTCCGGTACGCTCGTTTTACGAGGCGGCTCCCGAAATCTCAAAGGACGTGCCGATGTTGATTGGCTCGGTGAGTGAAGAAGGCAACCGGATGTCTTCCAAGCCGACCGAGGCGGAATGGCACGCCACACTGGCGGGAATCATTGGGGATGCCCAGGCCACAGCGTTGGTTGCCGCCATGAAGGCGGCGCACCCAGAGAAGAGCATCCCCACGCTGTCCTACGGCGTAAGCGGACTGCTGGTGCGTAACCACGTCACGCGCATGGCCACGATGAAGGAGGAGCAGAAGGGCGCGCCGGTCTTTACCTACTTTTTCACCTGGCAATCGCCGATGCTGGAGGATGCGGGGGCTTGGCATACGTCTGAACTGGCCTTCTGCTTCGACAATGCGAAGCGCTGCGAACAGGGCACCGGGAACACGCCGGAGGCGCAGAAGCTGGCGAAAAAGATGGCCACGGCCTGGGCCAATTTTGCCCGCACGGGCAATCCCAGCCAATCCGGTTTGACTTGGACGCCGTTCGATTCAGTGCGGTGCCCGACGATGGTGTTCGACAACAAATGCCGGATGGTGGATGACCCGGAGGGGGGGGGGCGCAAGCTGTTGCCGGGTTAAGGCGGGAAGGGGTTCAAAACTGTTCAATTAGAGACTCGTACTCGGTGAGACTCGTACTCGGTGAGACTCGTGCTCGGTGAGACTCGTGCTCGGTGAGACTTGTGCTCGGTGAGACTTGTGACCTTGGCTCCTGCGGGGTCACAATCGAGGGGGCAGGGGAGGCGGAACGGATGGGGGCACTTGACCGGAGACGGCCCATTCGTTTAAGGGACTCAGATTGCCGCATTCGAGGCAAACAGTATTGGTGAATTGGGTGCTGCAATTCGGACAGAAGCCAAGCGTGCCGAAAACGTCGAAAGGCCGGCGGCATTTGCCGCAATGCCAGAATGTTCCCATAGGCGGAACGGTTTGACAACGGGGACAGGCAAAGCCTTCGCGACGCGGCGCTTTGGCGACTTTTGACAAGGCCTGCGCCTGGCGCAATCCGCTCCAACAACTCGTTATTATAAAAAAGATCAAGATGGCGAACCGGAAGCCGGAGGCGGGGGCAACAAAAAATGAGACACCGGCGAGAATGATCAGCAAGGCCACGCCGATAAATCCAATGATGCTGACCACAAAAAGGCTGTTGGCGCGGCCAAAGGGATACCAGAGAAGGGAACGCAGGATTTGTCCGCCATCCAGCGGATAGATGGGCAGCATGTTGAAACAGAGCAGGATCATGTTGATGACCCAAACATGATGAACCAATTCATAAGCGTTGGGATTCGAGTAGTCCCAGCCGAGGCGCGAGCTGAGAGTTACGAGGACCGAAAGAATCGGGACGAGGATAACATTCACCAGCGGGCCGGCGGCGATGCTCCAGAGTTGGGCGCCAGGGCGTTGCGGGGGCGAGACGTAGGCCACGCCGCCGAGGAACCAGAGAACGATGTCATGGGTCTGGCCGCCCACGGAGCGGCAGGCAAGCTGGTGGCTGAATTCATGGACCAATACGATGGCGAACAGGGAAAGGAACTCCAAAGCAGTCCAAACCGGCGAGGAATAGACGTTCGCCTGATAGTAAACGTAATAAATCCCCAAAAGGAACCAAGCCCAGTGCAAATACACGGTGATCCCGAACAACTTGAACAGGCGAATTGAACCGTTTTTGGTCGGCATCCACGGAAGCTGCCACAGGGAGGAGCGAGGAACAAGTTTTTTGGCCCGTTTCCATTTCGTCACCGGGCTTTAACCGTCCCGTCATTGAGATTGACGCGGCAGTCTCTAAGCTGACACGAATGGCGCCCCGGATTCTGATTGTTGACGACGAGACGGATTTCATCGAACTGGTGAAATTCCGGCTGGCGGATCTTCATTACGAATTTCTGGTGGCGTACGACGGGGTGCAGGCCTTAAGCCAGGCGCGGCAGTTCAAGCCGGACCTCATTCTGCTGGACATTCTCCTGCCGGACCTGGACGGTTTGTCCGTGTGCGAAATACTGCGCCGCCAGCCGGCGACCCGGAAGATCCCGATTATTTTCATGAGCGCGCTGACCGGAGACGTGACGAAGCGCACGGTGGCGATTCAAGCCGACGATTTTTTCACCAAGCCGCTGGATTTGCCCCGGCTGGAACGCCGGATCGGGGAATTATTGCACGTTGAACCGGTGAAAAGTTGATGGCAACCAGATGGTTTTCCCGAAGGAATCGGCAAACTGCCAGGAAGGTGGTGGATAAATCAGGGAGCGAAGGACACATTTTAACATCATGGATTTGAGTATCTTAAGGCATTTTTCGAAGTTCTTTTGGAGTCCGCCACACGCCGGAAAACGAACAAGTGAAATTTTTCACAAACTTTTCTTGCACAGCCGAGAGCAATTTATTTAGTATCTGCGCCCGACACGAAATGAGCGTGTCGGAATAGGTTTGGTTTGGCCCTCGCGGCCCTTTGAAATGCCAGCAATTTTCCCGAGATGGACAAATTGGTTGCCGTTATGGATCGTCATTGTTCTAGCCCTCGTGGGCGGAGTCGTGACGGCGGCGGTCACCTACTATTTTACCCCGAGCTATACGCGGGTCGGCTATGAGCCGGTCCAGCCGGCGCCCTTTTCCCATAAAGTCCACGCGGGCGCCCTCGGCATCGATTGCCGTTATTGTCACAACGGCGTCGAAAAATCGTGGTACTCGAACCTTCCCGGCGCTTCCACGTGCATGAACTGCCATAGCACCGTTCTCAAGGATGATCCGCGCCTGGCCGTGGTGAGGGACAGCGCGACCACCGGCAAGCCGATCGCCTGGGTGCAGGTCCATATCACGCCGGATTATGTTTATTTCAATCACTCGGTGCATGTGCGGCGCGGCATCAGTTGCGTGGAATGCCACGGGCGCGTGGATGAAATGGATACCGTCTATCATGCGAAGCCCTTGAGCATGAGTTTTTGCCTGAATTGCCATCGCGACCCGGCGGCGCATATCCGGCCGGTGAACGAAGTCACGGATTTGGGCTGGACTTGGAGCACGAATTCCCTGGAAGCCGCCCACTTGCAGGAGGTTGAAGGGCGGAAACTGGTTGACCACATGCACGTGGAATCCTTGCAAAACTGTTCCGCCTGTCACCGATGAAAAACATGCGATTTACGATATACGATTTACGATTGGCGTTCCGGAACGGACGGCCCGCGAATTTTTTTGCGGTTCGCAAATCGCATGTCGTAAATCGTAAATCTTTGGAACCCGCACCCGCTATCAACGCATGAGCCATTCCTCACCCAATCCGAATTTGGCGAGCGGCCGCCGCTATTGGCGCAGTCTGGATGAACTGGCCGACACGCCGGAATTCAAGGAATGGCTGCATCAGGAGTTTCCGAAGGGCGCCAGTGAATTTACGGACGATGTTTCGCGCCGGCATTTCCTGAAGATCATGTCGGCGTCCTTTGCGCTGGCGGGCCTGGGTCTGGCCGGGGCGGGCTGCCGGCGGCCGGAAGAGAAGCTCGAACCGTTCGGGCAGCAGCCGGAGAATTATACGTTTGGAACTTACGAATACTATGCGACGGCGATGCCGACGCGCACGGGAGCCGTTCCGTTGGTGGCGAAGTCTTACGATGGCCGGCCAATCAAGCTCGAAGGCAAC
>JBKQUF010000100.1:0-3315 GCA_052140285.1 Limisphaerales bacterium
ATGCGGTCGAGACGACCGCGCTCCCCAAAAAGTCGCTGATGATTGGGGTACACTTTGACGGCAAAAAACCGGGCGGTTACGGCGCGCTGAGGAAAACCACGCCGCGCGAGGGCATGGCGACCCGCACGCCGGAATCGAGATCCGCTTGCGGGATGATCTCTTTGGGCGCCGCAAAGCCGTCCGCGTCTTTCGGCCGGTCCGTCTCAAAGTAATGGTATTTTGTCAACGTTCGCCGGCCCGCGCCGGGCACGGAAACCGTCACCGTGCGCGCCTCGTCCGTATTATTGACAAGCATCACGCTCAAGTTCCGGCCGTCGGGGGCCGCGCCGGCCAGGACGCGCATAAGCGGGAGGCCGGGCTGGCGCACCGCCAAAATGCGGGTGTCGCGCGGGAAGAGGCGCGACATGAGGGACCAGGTGTAAAACCACGGACGAATGTCTTCATCCTCAGGATGCCCCATCGCGGTTCCTTGCGTGTTCCAGAAGCCCCACACTTTGAGGGTCTTGTCGTTCGGAATGGGAGGATGCCCGCTGACCGTGTGCATCGCATCGTCGAGGTCCCAGGCGCAGGCGCCCATCCAGCCGGCGGTGGCAACTTGGGCGACATAGTCGGACATCATGACGCCGTAAGCGAAAGTCTTGACGCGCGGCTGTTGATCGCCGTTGGTTTTGCCGTCGAGCAGGCCCGACTCGGCGAGGAAGAGGCGTTTGGAAGCGGCTTGGGGGTCGTTGACGGAAACCACCGCGCGCTTGGCGGCCAGCACCTTTTCGATTTCGCCATTGAAGACGTCCTTGTCTGTGGCGTACCAGTGCATCTCCCATTCGCCGATGCACTCGGGAAATTCGCGGGAAACCCGGTCAATCCATTCCCAATCCCAGGAATTATCCGGGCCGACGATGGGCAGATTGTTCAGGCCGCGGGCATCGAACTCCTTGCGCAAATGGCGAATGCCGGTGGCCCAAGCCGCATAGTCCACCCGGCCGCCCGGCCACATCCAGTTGCCATTCGGCTCATTCATCATGTTATACATGCGAACGACGGAGTAGCCGCGTTCGGTGCGCAGCCAGGCAACAAAGTCGGCAATCAATCGCGCCCAGCGCGGATCGTCCGGCCGGCTGATGGTGTCGTTGGTCCCGTTGCCCAGCCGTCCGGGTGGCGACCACTCGCCCAGCAGCACCTCGATGTTCCGGGACTGGGCATAATCCAGGAGGTCCAGGAGCGAGCCGAGGCGTTGGCGTATCGCCGGCTCGCCCTGGCTCCAGACATAGCGCGGAGCGTTGGTGGCGTCGAACCCCCGGCAATAGTCGCGGGCGCCGAGCATCACCCGAAAAAAGGCGGGGCGGGCGAAATCCAGCCGCTGGAGCGTCCGTTTCCAGGCCTCCGGCTGCGGCGGGTAGGAATAGGGGTCCCACTGGATGCCCAAACCAAGAAAGGACTGGATGTTCGCCGCGCGCAAATCAATCGTGACACGAGCAGCCGAGGATTCAGGAAGCGCCGCCGCGGAGGCGGAGCAAAAGCACGAGAATGTCATGGCGAAGGAAACCGCGAGCAATTTCCTCACAAATTCCCGATCAAACTGAGGCAAATTAATGATGGCAAGATGGTAAAACGCGCGGCGCAAGATTCAATCCATTCCGGTGGCCGCCCCCGGCATCCCGCCGTCGAAGACGCCGGAAAAGCGGATGATGACCGGAATCGCGTTCATCGCATCATAGGCAAAATGGGCAAAAGCATGGTGCCCTATTTCACCAACACCTGCTGGCGGAAATGATCAATTCAACCTCCCCATGGCTGTCAAGAAATTGATGGCCCGCTGCGAAATATCTGCCATCTGCGAATGGCTCAAGCAAACCTTCGAGATTGTCCCAAGTGATAGGACGCAACCGGCACTCAAACGTCTTCGGCTTGCGAGTGCGCCGAGTGCCAAAATCTAAATTCGCACGCGAAGCAAATAGCCGACAACCGTCAACCGAGTGAAACCCTGGAACCTCATGCACGGGAAAAATCTGGATGCGCTCTGCTGCCAAAGCTGCAACCTGCTCGCGGAAATGCGCGACAATCTCAGGCTCGTGGCCATAAATCAAAACCACCTCTTCATCTGGAAAGTATTCGATGTCCATGTGCGTTCGAATTTGGCCTAACGGCAAGGGGTCAGCAAGGGGTCAGAGATGAATGGCGCTTGGTTAAGGTATAAAACATTGAATAACAACAGGTTATGAGTGTGCCAATCGCAGCCCCGTCAGGGGCGATATCTTTGTAGTCCCCCCA
Source organism: Limisphaerales bacterium (assembly GCA_052140285.1). GTDB lineage: Bacteria > Verrucomicrobiota > Verrucomicrobiia > Limisphaerales > UBA11358 > UBA11358. Next base: position 2,269 of record JBKQUF010000100.1, read on the forward strand.
ACCGTCAGCATTCCAAGCTCCGTCAGGAGCGACATATTCAGGCTGTGCCGCGAATCCAATTTCATAACCTGTTCTAAACAAGCATGTTACGATTGGAATTCCTTAATTAAGCGCCATTCGGGTCAGAGATGACTAATGGTTTGTTTCGTTGACTCTTTCTTGTTTCGCTATGCACGAAGAGGTAATTCCTCCAGGAACTATTTTTCAAGCAGCTCGATTTCGGAGAGGGTTGGGCCTTCGGTGGCGTCGAGGATGTTCAGGCGGAATTCTTGCGCGGTAACGGCGTCAAACTTTTTTTCAAAGCGCGCGCCAATTTTTTCGCCGGTGAAAATGGTTTTCCAATCGCCGCCGTCACGATACTGGAACTCGAATTTTTGAACGCGCCCGGCATTAGGCGCCGCTTCCTGGATGCGAACGCCGACGATGGTTTTTGTTTGGCCAAGATCGGCGGAAATCCACGCTTGTTTTGTGCCGCTGTCCGTGGCCCAGCGGGTTGCGGGGTCGTGATCAAAGGCTTGCTGCGGGTCGTATTGATCGTCGTTTTGATATGTATTTGACGCCCTGGCCTTGATCGCGGGGGCAAAGGACAAGACCGGCAAGTCCAGGGCAGGGCCGTCCAGTTCGAGGCGCACAATGGTGTCAATCGCGTCGAACGACGCCTTTGGCACCGTGATGTTGAGCTTGCCGTTGTTCTGGGTGAATTCAACCTTGCCGCCACCAAGGAGCGCGGCGGACTTGATATGGCCGGGCAATGCGGGCAGCTCGATCAGCCCGTCGTCCGGACGCAGGATGTGCAGGAAAATGGAGTTGCCCTTGCGCGTGCTGGCGATGGATTGGGTCGGTTTCCACGGGCCGCCGCGCGTGCCATAAATACTTTCGCCGTTTTTATCCAGCCAGGCGCCGACTTGCTGCAACACGGCAACCTGGCGCGGCTCAATGCGTCCGTCCGGCATCGGGCCGACGTCCAGCAACAGGTTTCCATCACCGCCAACGCATTGCGCGAGAATATGGATGACCTGGCTGGCCGGCTTGATTTCGTCGTCGGGT
>JBKQUF010000101.1:0-7330 GCA_052140285.1 Limisphaerales bacterium
TAAAATCCAGCACTTTGAAACTTGAAACTTGAAACCTGAAACTTGAAACTCTGGTTATGACCGATCCGCGTTACAAAAAGCTGGCCACCCTGCTGGTAAATTATTCCACCCAGATCAAAAAGGGCGACCGCGCGTTGCTCGACATGATTGATGTTCCGGACGAATTCACCGTGGAACTTGTCCGCGCCGTGCGCGCCGCCGGGGGACTGCCCTTTGTCGAAGTGCGTCATACCCGCGTTTCGCGCGAGCTTCTGCTGGGGATCAACGACGCCCACGCCGCCGGCGTCCGCGACCTCGAAATGTTCCGTATGAAAAAGATGCAGGCGTACATCGCCATCCGCGGCAGCGCCAACGTGAGCGAAAATTCCGACGTGCCGACCGGCCGGATGCAGTTGTACTCCAAAATCCTGCGGCCGGTGCAGGATTATCGCGTCAACAAAACGCGCTGGTGCGTGTTGCGCTGGCCCACGCCAAGCATGGCGCAGGCCGCCGGCATGAGCACCGAGGCATTTGAGAACCTCTACTTTGACGTTTGCACCATGGATTACGCCAAAATGGCGCGCGCCATGGTTCCGCTGGAGCGGCGCATGAAACGCGCCGACCATGTCCATCTCAAAGCGCCGGGCACCGACCTGACTTTCAGCATCAAGGGCATCGGCGCCAAAATGTGCAAAGGCGACCGGAACATTCCCGACGGCGAGGTTTTTTCCTGTCCGGTGAAGGATTCCGTGAACGGCGTCATCCAATTCAACACCCCCACACTTTATTCCGGCACGAAATTCGAAAACGTGCGGTTGGAATTCAAGGACGGCAAAATCATCAACGCCACCGCCAACAATCCGAAACGGCTGAACGAAATTTTGGACACCGACGCCGGGGCGCGTTACGTGGGCGAATTTTCCCTGGGCTTCAATCCCTTCATCCTTAGCCCAATGTGCGATATTTTGTTCGATGAAAAAATCGCCGGTTCGTTGCATTTCACTCCCGGCCAGGCCTATGAGGAATGCGACAACGGCAATCGCAGCGCCGTGCATTGGGACATGGTCCTCATCCAGCGCAAGGATTGGGGCGGCGGCGAGGTGTGGTTCGACGGCGAACTGATCCGCAAAGATGGAATCTTCCTGCTGAAGGACCTCAAACCGCTGAATCCGGGGAATTTGAAATAACCTACTCTTCCGGAAAGTTTGGCGCCGATTCTTTTAGCAGCGCCAGAAACTGTTTCATCGCCGGCGAGAGCACCTTGTTCTTCTTGTAAACGGCGGCCAATGGACGGTAAAAATCACCGTCTTCGATCGGAATCGCCGTCAACGTTTGCTTGACGATTTCCTGCTGCACGGTCCCCAGCGGCACGATCGAAATACCCGCGTCAATTTCCACGGCGCGTTTCACGGTCTCGATGTTGTCGAACTCCATCACATTGGTGACGGTGATGCCGAATTCGCGAAGGATTTTGTCGAGCGCCTTGCGGGTGGGGATGTCCGGCTCAAACCCGACGAACTTCTGGCCGACGAGCGATTTCAGTTTCACGTTCTTCAGCTTCGCGAATGCGTGTTGCGGATGGCAGATCAGCACCAATGGGTCCTTGCGCAGCGCGACGATTTCCAGTTTGGGGTCTTTCACCGGGTACGCGACCAACCCGAAGTCCACAACGTTTCCGAGCACGTCTTCGTACACCTGGTTCGAGCGGCGGTATTCCACGTGGACATTCACCGTGGGATAAATCTTCATGAACCTCTTGATGTACGGCGGCAGGTCGTGCAACCCGATGCTGTAAATCGTCGTCACCCGGATGGTGCCGGAAATAATGTCCTTCAAGTCCTGGAGCTTGCTGTGGAGCGATTCGAAGTTGGCGATGATTTGCTTGCTGTAATCGTAAAGCACCTGGCCCTCGCGGGTGAGGCGAAACCGTTTCTTGCTGCGTTCAATGAGCAGGGATTTAAAAATCTTTTCCAGCGCGCTGATCTGCTGGCTGACCGCCGACTGGGTCACGCCGTTGATCTGGGCCGCTTTGGTGAAACTCTCCGTCTCGGCCAGGTCGCAGAAGACTTTCAAACTTTCAATTTGCATGCCGCTAATGAAACACCGAATCTACTTCGGGGTCAACGCAGGATTAACGCCCGGATTAACACCGATGGTATGCTTGACCCGCGAGAGCAGTTCCGCGCTGGTGAACGGTTTCCGCAAATACGCCTCGCCCAACTGGTTTTCCATCGTCGGCACGCACCCGCTCATGCACAGGATTTTTGTTCCCGGCGCCATCTGCCTGACCCGTTCGATCAACTCGCGCCCGCCCATCCCCGGCATCACCAGATCGGTCACCACCAACCCCACCACCCCCTCCTCGCGCGCCAGAATCGCCAGCGCCTTCGCGCCGCTCGTCGCCGTCAGCACGTGATACCCGTATTCGGTCAAAATCGTTTCGGCCATCGACAACAGAAAATCCTCGTCGTCCACCACCAGAACCGTCCCGCTGCCGTGGAGATCGGTATCCGTCGGTCCCGCGTACTCGTTGACCATCTCGTTCTCGGCCGGCAGATAAATCCGCACCGAAGCGCCGGCGCCCGGCTCGCTCGAAATCGCCACGCCGCCGCCGTGATTGGTGATGATGCCGTACACGTGCGCCAGGCCGAGGCCCCGATGAGTGCCGCTTTTGGTCGTAAAAAACGGCTCGAACACCCGCGGCAAAATGTCGGCGGGAATCCCCGGGCCGTTATCCGAAATTTCCGCGCATACGTACACCCCGGTCGAGAGCCGCACGTTGCCGTCCTGCGCCGGCTCGAACAATTCAACATTGCGCGTCTGCACCGTGATTTGCCCGTGCTCGGCCAGCGCCTCCATGGCATTCTCCATCACTTTGGTGAACGCCTGCTGCACCTTGGCTTCGTCGAACCGCGAGACAAACAGGTTCTTCTCCATTTGCAAATTCCACGCCGCTTTGTCCCCGTGCGAATTGCGGAAAAATTCGATGCAGCGCCCCAGCACCACGTTCACATTTCCCGGCGGCACGCGTCGCGTCTCCTTCTCCTGCCGGCTGAAAATGGCCAGCTCGTTCGCGATTTCCGCCCCGTGCGAAGCGGATTTCTCGATCTCCATCAGCGAACTCCGCCACGGATGCCCCGGCTCGGCCTTGCTCAGCAGAAACGACGCATGCCCCAGAATGCTGGTCAGCGCATTGTTAAAATCCAGGGAAACCGTGCGCGCCAGTTGCAGCGCGCAGTCCAATTTCTGCTTCAACATCAGCCCGTTGGTGTCGGGCGAAAGATATTTAGTTCCCGCCGCGCCCAACACGCCGGAATGCGCTTCCACTTTGTGCATTGCGGACGGAGTGGCCCCCTCCGCTGTTTCAGACGGCGCCGGCGCCGGTTTCAGCGTTGGGATATTCGTGGACGGCGCGTAGGCGGGTGGCGCGGATGGCGCCGGTACGGGGTCCGCCGCCGAGGGGAACAGCGCCGCGGTGGGAGTTGGAACGCTCGCCAGAACCAATTGCAACACGTACCACTTGCGGGCGTCCGTGTTGAACGTCGAAATCGAAGTCGTGAAATTCATCGGGGCGCCGTTGGACGATTTGAATTTCAACATCACCACCGGCATCGGCGTCCGTTCCCAATTCCTCAGGAACTCCATCGCCGGCATCCCGTTTTCCGCGGACCAGATTGCCGTCAGCGGCGGCGAATTCCCCATGATGACGGGTCCAAATGCCGACATCGCCGCTGCATTCACGCGCACCACCACCCCCCGCTCGTCCACCAATAGAGCTGGCCAAGCCGCCCGTTCCAAACCGAATGCAACTTGCGAATTCATTGCTAATCAGACACATCAACGTAAAAGCATTTCAAATTAATTCAAGATTGTTCAAATATGAAAGGCAAATGGCAGGAGTTCTTGCACCGTGAATTCCCGGACTCGCTTCAAATTATCGCTGTCCGCCACAAAAACCGTCGCCTGGGGCGCGTACTCGGCCAGGAGCTGCCGGCACGCCCCGCATGGCATCGGCCCACCGTCACATCGCGCCACCACCGCGATGGCCGTAAAATCACTCTTCCCCTCCGTCAGCGCCTTGAACAGCGCCACCCGCTCCGCGCAGCACGTCAGACCGTAACTGGCGCTCTCCACGTTGGCCCCGCTCACGATTTTTCCGCCCTTCGTCAACAACGCCGCCCCCACTTTGAAATGGGAATAGGGCGAGACCGACCCAGTGCCCGCCTTGGCCGCGGCGCGGATTAATTGGTTCTTTTTGAGTGTCATAAAACTGGAAGGACGGCGTTTCGCCGTCTCAAATTGAGATTATCAACGCGCCGCCCATTTGGTGTGCCACTCCGAATACTGCTGGGCAAAGCTTTCAAGCAAATGCGCTGCCAAAGTCTTCACTTTTTCCGCCGTGCCCAATACTTCGCCGTGCGATAACTTCTTTTGGCTGATGCCCGCCGCGGGATTGGTGATGCAGGAAACACCGACCACCCTCAAGCCGCACTGCCGCGCCACGATCGCTTCCGGCACGGTGCTCATGCCCACGGCATCCGCGCCCAGGGTGGCAAAGGCGCGGATTTCCGCCGGTGTTTCATAACTCGGACCGCTCACGGCCAAATAAACTCCGCGCCGCAGTTTCAAGCCCGTTTTCTTTCCGGCCTTGAACAGCAGCCGGTTCAATTCCACATCATAGGCATCGGTCAAATCCACAAACCGGTTAAGCCCCGGAATGGACGCGCCTCGCAACGGATTCATTCCCATGAAATTAATATGATCCGTCAGCACCATGAAATCACCCGCGCGGAACTTCCGGTTGATGCCGCCGGCCGCATTCGTCAACAACAGGTCGCGAATGCCAAACGCCGCCAGCGCCCGCACGGCGAACGTCACCCGGTCCATCGTGCTCCCCTCATAAAAATGCGTCCTCCCGCTCAGGACCGCCACCGGCGTTTTCGCCAGGCGTCCCAAATACAACTCGCCCGCGTGACCGGCCACCATGGGCCTCGGAAATCCGGGAATCTTTGAATACGGAATCTTCTTATCCACCTTCAGCCCGGTGAGCGCGTGATGAAACCCGCTGCCCAAAACGACGGCCAGCGTCGGACGCAACCGCGAAGCTTTTTTGAGATGTTCAGCGGCGGTTGTTGGGGTGATTTCCATTACTACCAGTTTCCCAGAGAATGGCCGCAGCGGCGATATTTTTATCGACCGAAGCTCGGGCGCGGGCGCACACCCGAAGGGCGAGCGTCCGCAGAGTGAGATTCTTCCGAAAGATTCGCGCATTGACCCCCCTGAATCTGCCGCATCCTGCCGGGCTTCCGAGCGACTATAGGCATTCGCCTGCCATTCCCTCTCCGCTCCCATCCGATGGGAGGGGAGAGGGCCAGGGTGAGGTGAGGGTCCCCAAGGTTCATGGAAGGGTTAAAATCGCCTAAAAACGCGATAATTCCCTGTCGCATCCATCACGCAAATTCACGCAAATTCACGCAAAAATGCGCAAAAACGAACCAATTGGGAAGAAATGCAGAAAACAGCAAGCGGAAAGCACAAATCCAAAAAGCTGAAATGCTGACAAACTGAAAAGCTGAATCGGCCTTCGCTTCGCTTCGTCGCGACAAGTCCGGAAGTGTTAGAGGGGGGAACGCCTCGAACGGCAGTCCCGAAAGCTTTCGGGGCTGCGGTCCCCACCGAAATCTGAATTTTCAGTTTCATCGCAGCGATTTAATCATGGAACGGCCAAAGTGTAATGTTGCTGGGAAACATGAAATGACAGTACAAAGTAGAAAGCAGAAAGCAGAAATTCCATCGTGTCAAAAGCCACATCGAACAAAAGTCTCATGCAAAGAGCGCGAAGGCCGCCGGTATTTGCGAGAAAATTACATTTCTTCGCGTTCATTGGCGTCCATTCGTGGGGAGCGCGGGCGCTTGCCGGGCCGAAGTCTAACGAAGGCTGGTCCCGCCCGCTATTTTTGGCGTCTCGCCGAAAACCTTTTTCCCTGTTCCAAATCCGTGTCCATCCGTGGTTTCAGCATTTCAGTTTTCAGCTTTTGTCTTTCGCTTCCCAACTCCAGCAAGATCCAAAACACCGCCGCTGTGGGCAGATGAAAAAGGCCGCCGTCAAACCAAAATGCAACGAGCATGGATAATGCTCCCGCAAGACAAGCGGTTTGAAGTGACGAGTGACGGGTGACGGGGGTTGTGACAAGTGACAGGGGACAGGTGACAGGTGACACAGCTTCAACCCCCAGGACGGATTCGCCTGCTTCTCCCTCTCCGCGTTTGACAGGGGTGGAGGGGTCAAATGGGGAGAGGGCCGGGGTGAGGTGCTTTTCTTCCTTCTGCCTTCTTCCTTCTGCATTCTCCATTTCCCCTTCCTCTTCCATTTCAGATTTCTGCTTTCTGCTTTCTGCTTTCTGCCTTCTGAAGCACAGCACCACATACGCGAGGAAGCACGCCAATCCCGGTATCCCCAACTGCGTTCCCAACATCAAATAATCATTCGTGGTGATGGCTGCCGCGCTACCTTCCGGCGGCGAATAATACTTGTCATAAGTCTCCACCGTCTTGTTCCAGCCGACCCCAAACGGATGGTCCCTCATTATTTCAAAGCCTGCTTTCCACGCCGCCACCCGATGCTGCGCCGATGCCCTGCCAAAATCCATGCGCTTGAGATACCACGGTGCTGAATCCGGTGTGTTATTCCAGAAAAACCAGACCACACAAACCAAAAATAGAAAGCAGAAAATAGAAAATAGAAATAGTTTCAGCGACCATTTGAATTTGCCATGCGCCCTCGCCAGATACAGCAGGCCAATGGCCGTTCCCAGCCACGCCCCCGGCTGTAACTGAACACCAACCCCACCCCCATCATCCCCGCCGCAATGAGAAGAAAAATAGGGACCGCGCGCGCCCCGCGTGCAGCCAACAACGCCTCGTGGTTGGCATCCCCTGTGTTCGACGCGGGGCGCGTCGAACGACAGCCGAGGCGGCTGCGCTCCCCCAGCATTCCGATTGCGAGCACAGCCCCCGCCCCCATCAACATCCCGTAGATATTTGGATTGTTCCAAAGTCCCGTCCAGCGAGTTCCGGGATAAAAAATATGCGCCACATCCAGATGCCACCACGATGAAAACGCCAGCAGCATGGCAACGCCGAAGAGGAAGATTTTGACCGCTGACCACTGACCACTGGCTTCTGACTTTTGATTGTCTCGTTCCGCGTTCACCATCCCGCTCTTAAGCAAAAACTGCGTCCCCCTGCCAAGCGTCACCCCGAATAAGAGGGTAAGGGCGTCCGGTGCCGGCGAAACAGCAACGAAAAGCGCCGCGATTGCGATCAGCAGTAGTCCGATGAGGGGCAAATC
>JBKQUF010000102.1:0-44361 GCA_052140285.1 Limisphaerales bacterium
GAGGCACGGTCGTGGTGCGTGCGGGTGTGGACACAGACGATTGAGAGGTTCCGTTGCGAGCGGGTTTTCCGCGAGGGCGCGGAAAACAGCACCCGGGGCGGGTGCGCTCCCCGATCCGTTGGAGTGGAAGGATTGCTGGCCGGGGCGCGCGAACATCATCACTATGCGCGCAAAGCCGTCGAACGCGCCGTCCGGCTGGGACGACTTCCCAAGACGGCTTTGGAAAAACCGCTTCAGCCTGTTCAAAACTCCCCGGCGGCAGTTTGTGGATTTTGTATTTTAGAATTCGCGGATTATGCATTCATATTTGTCGTGCGAACCAATCCAGAACCAAAGATAGCGACCGTCGTCAAAAGTTGCCAGCGCACGGAAGCCTGAACCGGCGCGCACCGACCACAAATCATTTTTGATTTTCTTGAAGCCGAGGGATTTCAGCGAAGGATTTTTCTGCCAGAGCTTGAAATTCTTGCGGGCGATTTTCTGAGCCTGAGGCGGCAGGAGTTCGAGACAATCCCAAAATTCCGGCAGCGCGGAAGATTTCACGGAAAAGGCGTGGCTTTGCCCGCGCGAGAACCGGCCTTGGCCTTGGCGATCATTTTATCCAGCCGTCCAGCTTTGGCGTCGGACTCGATTTGCGCGTCAAAAAGTCGCTCGCGAAATTCCTGAAGCCAGTCGGCGACTTGATGAACCTTCTTCGGCTCAAGTTTTTCAATCGCGCGCTCGATTTCCTGCACCGTGCTCATGGTGAAACATTAAAGGCATGGCGGATTGGCGTCAATGAGGCAAATAGATTTAAGGCGGGTGTGTTTTTAGTTGAGGGATGGGAGTTGAGAGAGCAAATTGCAGTCGCAAGCGAGCCGTCGCCGGGCTTGGTTTGGCTTTAGATTGTTAGACCATGCAAGAAAAAATCATCATTCTGTTGGGCTTGGCCATCATGGTGTGGGCCTTCGCTCGCCGTCCGATGCGAATAAAGCCGGCATGGTTCGGGCACCTCAATGGGTGGCAGAAGTTGTTTGGCTTGATTGCGGTAATCCTGGCGGTGTTGATTCTCATTAACCCGGAATTTCTTGCTCTGGGCCTGCTGGGAGACACGGCCTTTTTCGACATGTTGGTTTTTGCTCTCAGTCTTCAGATGCTTGTTTTCGTTCAGACCGCCTGGCGCAGCATCGGCACAGCGCTTGCCAGAAGTTTGCGTTGGATTGGGATCCCGAGTCCCGGTTTCCGTTTCTTGCTGGCGATTTCAACAGTTGCAATCGGAAGCGCGATTTGTTCAATTCAGAAGGTCGTGCATCGAATCCTATCGTGAGCATGAGCGCGTGGCGTCGTCTTGAAAGCGGCGCTTGAACGCGCGCGAAACATTTTCCTGTTCGGCGGCGGCGATGAAGTACCGGAGGTGGCGCAGTTCCATTTTGCTGGTGAGCATACGGGAAACAGGCGTGCTTGCATAGGTTGGACATGGTTCCAACCGTATTCTTCCCCGCCGGTTGAATAACTTTGGACGTCGCATCGGTTTGATTCACCTTGATTCACCTTGACTGGGTTGGACTGGAAGGGTTGAGCGATGGCTTGAGTTGAGGGTTGAGGGCATAAATGATATTTTGCGTTAAAGGGCGTTAATTCGCATCATAATTGGGGTTTGATTTGGGTTCGTTTTTTTACGATCTCCAATGAAATCAAGGGAGTGGCGGGTTCGTTTGGTAAAAACAACATTTTCCAGAAGCTTGGCAGGGCGAGGCCCCCGCCGAGCCGGGTTGTTCGCCCGGTCACGCCGAAACGGCATGGAGGCGGATTTTTTCACCCGTAAATCGCAAATCGCCATTTCTAATTTCCTGGACACACTTCTCATGTAGCGATTTAAGCATGAAAGGGTGAAAGTGTAATGTTGCCGGGAAACATAAAATGAAGGCGGGGGAAAAGCAGAAAATAGAAAGCAGAAATAAACACCAAGCAAACGGAGTGAACGAAGACAAAAAATATCCACCACCGGATGGACGAAATTGGCGGCAAAGAGGCGGGAAACAATGGATTTTTAACCACGGATGGACACGGATGAACACGGATAAAAATGTTTCGGAGGCACGGTCGTGGTGCGTGCGGGTGTGGACACAGACGATTGAGAGGTTCCGTTGCGAGCGGGTTTTCCGCGAGGGCGCGGAAAACTGCACCCGGGGCGGGGGCGCTCCCCGAACATTTCTGCGCAGCACTTTTCTGGTAAATCGCATGGATAAATGAGTTTAAGAGGCGCGGCGAAGTGCTGATTGCCATTATATCAAAATTGTGATACTCTCCTTCATGACTCGATTATGCCAAAAATACAAGTTGCGTTTTATCGGGACGCCGACGGCCAAGCACCGGTGGTGAACTGGCTTGGCGACCTCATGAAAACGAACCAGAAAGCATGGGCCCATTGCCGGGCGCGGATTGAGATGCTCGCGCAATTCGGGCACGAATTGAGGCGACCGGCGGCAGACTATTTGCGAGATGGGATTTATGAATTACGGGCCAAGCAAGGCCATATTCAATTTCGAATCCTGTATTTCTTTCACGAGCGGCAGGTTGCGATACTGGCGCACAGCCTGACAAAGGAAGACATAATACCCGCGGTGGAGATTGAACGCGCCCTGAAGCGAAAGAAACCTTTTGAATCAAATCCAAGGAGACATACCTATGAAATCGAAAGTTGAAATGAAAAAGACAAGCGATGCCGTGGCCATTCTGGATCGGATGGCGGGAGACAGCCGCGAACTGCGCCGCTTGACGGAAGAGGCGAGGGTTAACGCGGCGGTGGCGCAGCTCATTTACGCAGCCCGAAATAAAGCCGGCCTTTCCCAGGCAGAATTGGCTGAACGAATTGGCACGAGGCAGTCGGTGATTTCCCGCCTGGAAGACGCCGATTATGAAGGGCATTCGTTAAGCATGCTGCAGCGCATCGCCGCCGCCTTGGGACAAAATGTCGAAATCCGCTTCCTTGCGCCTGACAAAGCAATACGCGGACGCCGCTCGAACGCCGCCATTTTGGCGCCGGTCACATAGGGAGAGAATGACCGTTGCCAAAGACAAAGCCGCTGTGCAAAGGCATTGGAGAAATTCAAATAAAAAATAACGGATTTCCAAGTAATCTGGTCGTCAATCTGTTCGGCTTCAACCCGGAAGGTGATTTCTTCAGCGTCCCGCCCTCCGTCCGGGACGTGCCCAACGCAGATTTTGCGACGTCGTAAAATGCGTCAAAACGGGTGTGAGACAAATTTCTTCTCCGCCCTGAAAGGGCAAAACAAGATAACCCAGGGCATAGCGAGTCGGCGAGCGCCGCCCTGGGTCAATCGCCCCTAAAAACACCAAGCCCTGCAAGGGCGAACCAAATTCAACCCCGTCGCCAGCCGCGTTGATTGTTTAATATCCATCGCGAGAAACTGCCCGGTTTGATTGTCAAACGTTTTTGGCCTTCCCAATCACCCGCTCAATCGCCTTCAAGCCCAGTTCAAGCTTTTCAATCTCCGGACCGAAACTGATCCGGCAATAGTTTTTGTAACGGGCGGTGGCGCGGCGGTTGCCGGGGTTCACGTCAAAAAACACCCCCGGCACCACGATGACCTTTTCCTTCAAACCCTCCCGGAAAAAATTCATGCCGTCATCCAGCGGCGGCGGCAGTTTGGCCAGGTTCGCCCAGACATAAAAGGCGCCCGCCGGCTTGGCGTCGGCGGTGATACCCAGTTTTCTCAGGCGCGAGAGCATCAGCTCGCGCTTTTTGATGAAATGTTTCTGGATGGCCAGCGTTTCCGCTTCCGCATGTTTGGGGTCGAGCAGCGGCAGCGCGGCATTTTGAAAAGGATGGTTCGCGCCGCCGTCCAAAAACGAGCCGGCGCTGGCAATCGCTTCGATCACCGCCTTCGGCCCCAGCGTCCAACTGATGCGCCAGCCGGGATAACGCCAGTTTTTCGTCAGCCCGTCCACCACGATGATCGGGTCGAGTTCGACATCCTCGACATATTCCGCCGCCGAAACCATTTTCGCCCGCGCCGCTTTGGTGTCCGTAGTCGTTTCCGTATAAATATAGTGCGAATAAAATTCGTCGAAAATCATCGAGCACTGGCATTCGCGCGCCAGGGTGCACCACGCCGCCAATTCCTTGCCTTCCATCAATTGCGCGGTGGGGTTGGATGGATTGCTCACCAGCAACGCGCTCAGGCCGCGTCCAAGGATTTCCTCCTTCAAATCCTCCGGCGAAATTTTATAACCGGCTTCCGCGCGCAACAAAATGGGAATGGACGTGAAGGCCTTGAACACGCTCAGCAATTCCTCGTAGGCCGTGTAGTCGGGGATGAAATGGCCCATGTTGATGTTTCCGAGCGCGCTGGCCAGGCGGGTGAGGGCCAGGCGTCCGCCGCTGGCAATGCTGACGTTGTCGGCGGTATATTTCGATTTTTTGCCCCGTCGATACTCGGCGTTGTAAAAGTCAGCCACCGCCTGGCAAAGCAATTTGTTTCCGGCCACCGGGCCGTATTGCCGGCTGGATTCGGAAACGGTCACCTCGGTGACCCGCGGCGGCGCCCCGGGAATCTCCCCGGTTTCGGGCGAACCCTGGCCGAGGTTCGACCATTCGGGATTGGCGTATGAAAAACCATGGCGCGTCGCCTCGTGCGTGACATAAATCACGCCCGTGCGCGGGACAGTGCGGAAACCTGGAATTGCATGTGGTTCCATGGAAGAAGACGCTACGAAAATTTTCCCCGCCTGACGAATGGAAAATCCGCTCCGCCATCTTCAATTTGCGTTCATTACTGTTCGCTGTTGGTTGTTGAATGTTTTCCCCCGCTCCGGGGACCGCGCCCGCCTCGGGCGCAGTTTTTCGCGCCCCGCGGAAAACCCTTTTCTCCTCGTGGATTAAACCCTGATTTTCTCCCATTCGCTGTTGAATGTTGGTTTTCAATTTCCGCTTTCTGTTTTTTGTTTTCTGCTTTTTTTATAACTTAACGCTTTCCTCGTTGGATGCTTAAATCGCCTGATGCAACTGAAATTTCAGATTTCGGTGGGGAGCGCAGTCCCGAAAGCTTTCGGGGCTGCCGTTCGAGGCGTCCTCGCCTCGAAGACTTCTGGACCGGCGCGGTTCACAACCTTGAAGCGCGGCGGAGTGCATCACGGTTTCCGGCACAGTCTTCACATTGAAATTGCAGAGAATATTTTATAATCTTTTAGGCCCTGGTGCGTTTCATCGTCGTTCAGTCAGCAGTGGTGCTATTTACTCCCTTTTGTTTCCGGATAACTTTACGCTTTCTTCGTTTTATGTTTAAATCGCAACGATGAGAGCCAGCGCAAAAAAACTGGAGACCGGCGGGGGTAGCGCAGCCGTCCCGGCTGCGAGTTTTCGCAGCGTCCCGCTGCAAAGCCGCCACGTGGTGGGTTTCGCGCGCCAGGACACTTTTCCACTTTCCGCTTTTCGCTTTCAACATTTCAGCATTTCAGTTTTTCAGCTTTTGTCTTCCGCTTTCTGCTTTTCCCCTGTTTTCGCCAGACACAGCGGTTCTCTAATGCGCATTTTTGCGTGCTTTTGCCGGTATGGACGCGATGCGAATTATTGCGTTTTTGCTCAAATTTGCATGAATTTGCGTGAATTTGCGTTACGCAGATTATTGTGTTTTAAGGCGTTTTTAGGCGATTTTAGGTGGACTAACGCGTTTTACCGCGTTTTAACGCGAATTAACACATCACCCTGCGGAACGCGGATTTCCGCCAGCCTGTCCCCGCGGGCCGCAGCCTGTATTTCAGCGTTTCAGCTTTTTAGCATTTGTCACCACAATCCGCCGCTCCAGATATAATTGCAACTCGGACGTTTTTGGCGCATTTTATCGCTGACATTATGAACCAACTGGATCAACTAAAACAATTTACCGTCGTGGTCGCCGACACCGGCGATTTTGGCAGCCTCAAGCAATACGCCCCGCGCGACGCCACCACTAATCCTTCCCTGATTTTGAAAGCCGCCCAGATGCCGGATTATAAATTCATCCTGGACAAGGTGCTGGCCGACAGTCAAAAACTTTCCCTCGGCGCCGACGCCCGGCTCCGGTATATCATGGACGAACTGCTGGTGGCGTTCGGGGTGGAAATCTTAAAGATCATTCCCGGCCGCGTTTCCACCGAAACCGACGCGAACCTGTCCTTTGACACCGCGGCGCTGGTGGCCAAGGCGAAAAAATTCATCGAACTTTACCAGCAAAGCGGGATTGGCCGGGAACGGGTGCTGATCAAGATCGCCTCCACCTGGGAAGGCATCCGCGCCGCGGAGATTCTTCAGCGTGAAGGCATCCATTGCAACCTCACGCTGTTGTTCTCGTTCCCGCAGGCGGTCGCCTGCGCGGAGGCCAAGGTGCAATTGATTTCGCCCTTCGTGGGCCGGATTTTGGATTGGCACAAAAAATCCGCCGGCCGGGATTTTGCCCCCGCGGAAGACCCGGGCGTGCTCTCGGTCAGGGAAATTTACGCCTACTACAAAACGTTCGGATACCAGACCGAAGTCATGGGGGCCAGTTTCCGGAATGCGGGCGAAATTCTGGAACTGGCCGGCTGCGACCTGTTGACCATCAGCCCGCAGTTGCTCGGCGAATTGAAAAAGTCGGACCAGCCCGTCGCGCGAAAATTGAGTCCCGAAACGGCCCGCAACCCGAAGCTTGAAAAAATTTCGCTGGACGAGAAAAGGTTCCGCTGGCTGTTCAACGAAAACGCGATGGCCACGGAAAAAACCGCCGAGGGAATCCGGCTGTTCAACGCCGACGCGGTGAAATTGGAGAAATTCGTCGCGGCCAAACTTTAAGCCTCGACGGCCATCGGCCTTTTTGGGAATTTTATCATATGGACACCGAAGAGCGTGAGATTTTCCAGTTTTTGAAGTCGTGGGGAACTGATTACACGAACGCCATGGAAGTTTGCCGGCGCGCCGGCTCCAAGAAAAAATTTTACGAGGACCCGAGCTGGGCCAAGCCCATTTTAATGCGAATGGAGGAGCGTGGGATTCTCGAGAGCGACCTCTCCGGCCGGTACCGCATCAAGCCGGTCAAAAAAAAGAGAGGCACCAAGTGGGTGGCGCCGGACATCGCCAAAATTTTGAAGGAAAGCGGCCTCGAAATGGATGCGGTGGAAACCGCCGAAGGAGAAATTGCCGATGACGAGTATTACGAAGAATTGTAGCCGGACCTCCGGATCTGAATAAGGCCTGAACATTTGCGAGCACTATCGACACCTCATCAAACAACTCGAAACCCCGCTCCTGGTTGTGGATCGCCGTCGCCGGACGCAACCTGAAGGTGACCTTATTGCGGACCTTGATTTGGGCGGTGATTGCCGTCTTGGTCTTCAAAGTGGCGATGGTCCGGGTGCAGGTGGTGGGCATCAGCATGCTGCCGACGTGTCCGGTAAACGCAAAGTATTGGGTGAACCGTTGCGCCTATCTCTGGCACGAACCCCAGCGCGGAGACATCGTCGCCATCCGCCTGGCCGGCATCCACGAAATGTTTTTGAAACGGATCGTCGGCCTGCCCGGGGAGACCGTCGCCTTTTCCGGCGGCCACATCCTGATTAACGACTCCGCCCTCGATGAACCCTACGAAACCAATTCCTGGGATTGGGAGCAACCGCCGGTGACCTTGACCAACAATGAATACTATGTGGTGGGGGATAATCGCACCATGGCTGCGGAGGATCATGTCCATGGAATTTGCCAACGCGACCGGATCATTGGCAGGATCCTGAAATGAAAACGGCCCCCCGCATCATCCTCGTCGCCGTTTTGTTGGCCGCCGGTGTGTGGGGGTGGACCCTCCTGAATCCCAGTCCGGAACACGTGATTCGCGTCAAATTGCGTGACCTGGCCAAGGACGTGTCGTTCCAACCCGGTGAAAACCTCTTAGTGTCGGCAATGTCGGCCCAGTCGCTGGGGCAATTCTTCAGCACCAACGTGGAAATGAATCTGAATATTCCGGGAATTGATAACAACGTTCTCGCCGGCCGGGATCAAATTGTCCAAACCGCCCTCGCGGCGCGGGCGCGGCTGACCCAATTGAAACTGGATTTTCCCGACGTGAACGTGACCGTCGCGCCGGACAAAAATTCAGCGGTCGCCGACTTGACCGTCCGCGCCAAAATCAACGGCGACCGGGAAGGCACGGCGGAGGAAATGAAGTTCACCTTCCAGAACATCGACGGGCAATGGCTCATCACCCGCATTGAATCCGTCCAGGTCCTCGGCTGATGTCCGCCGCGCTTTTATCCGCGCTCTGCTTTGCCGTTTCCGCAATCTGCGCGTACCGGAGTTCCACCCAGATTGGCGGCGTGGAGGCGAATTTTTGGCGCATTTGCATGGCGGCATTTTGCCTGGCTCTTTGGGCAAATACTTTCGGCGGCGGCGTCAACGGCGAGGCTTTTCCCTGGTTCGCCGCCAGCGGGGTCATCGGCATCGGCCTGGGCGACACCTTCTATTTTCAAGCCCTGCCCCGTCTAGGAAGCCGCCGCGCCGTTTTGTTGACCCAATGTTTTATTCCGGTCTTTGCGATCTTGATTGAATGGCTTTGGCTCGGCACCCGGTTGTCGGCGGCCCAGCTCTTTTTCATCGCCGTCATCCTGTGCGGCGTCGCCATTGCCCTGGCTCCGGGTGATCACGCTAAAATTCCGGCCCATTTGCTTTGGTTCGGGATCGGCTGCACCGCTCTGGCCGGCGTGTGCAGCGCCTTTGGCGCGGTCCTCAGCCGCAAAGCCTATTTCATCGCGCAAGCCGCCGGGGACCACCCGGACCCCGGCACGACCGGTTACCAGCGTGTCCTCGGCGGCCTGCTCGTGCCCGGCTTTATTTTACTCGCCGCCAAATGGAAATCCGCCCGTGTCCACGGCGGCCTGTTCGAGCAAAAAACCCTCCAGGTCGCGCGCGAAAAATGGAAACGTATTTGGCCCTGGGTTTTTGGCAACAGCTTCGCCGGCCAGACTCTCGGCGTCACCTGCCTCCAGTGGGCGCTCCAGAAAATCCCGGCGGGCATCGCCCTCACCATTGTCGCCACCACGCCGCTCATCTTGTTGCCCATGACCCGTTTTGTGGAACATGAAAAAATCGGGGGACGCTCGCTTTCCGGCGCCGTTATTGCCGTCGCCGGGATTGTCGGCCTGACCTTGTGGCGCTAATATCCGGCCCAATATGACCACGGAGTTGCAGCAAGCAGTCGAAAGCCTCGGAATTGAAAAATTCCGGCGGCACATCTTTCTTTGCACCGACGCCACGGAGCCGAAATGTTGTCCGCGGGAAAAGTCGTTGGAATCCTGGGAATATTTGAAGCGGCGGCTGGCGGAATTGAAATTGGCGGGGCCGGAACCACTGGTTTACCGCACCAAAGCCAATTGCCTGCGCGTCTGCCAACAAGGTCCAATCGCGGTTGTTTATCCCGAAGGCGTTTGGTATCACAGTTGCACCCCGCACGCCTTGGAGCGGATTATTTTGGAGCACCTGATCAATGGCCGGGTCGTCCAGGATTTTGCCTTCGCCAGAAATTCTCTGGCCGAATTGTGACATAATCGGGACGCAAATCGGGTTGACATTATTCGCGTTTCATGGCATCAAATTTGGGTCGCATGAATATATGGAACCGGGGAATTACCCCCCGGGAAGGAGCATGTGAATAACTCGTGAACAAGAGTTAATATGTTGTCCTCGAATCTTTTTGCCAGTTTGGTAAAAAAGACTGCGCCAATTAATTTGTTTCGGCAATTGGCATTCAGTCGAACGAACAGGAACAATGGCAGAAGTATTGGACACAAGTATCTGTAAATCAACAGTTTAGTTTAATAATTTAATTTATTTCCGGCAAATACAGCGAGTGACGGCGTTTTTTTTGAATTTGTAAGTGCTGTTGGCCGGATTATATGCTAAAAAAAATGAATTCACGCTCCTTTTGGCTCAGGTGAATAAATTGCTTGAAATAAGAGCTTTTGACGGAATGCAAACACAACTTTCAGCGGAAAAAATTTGGAATTCAGCACAGGAACAACTCAGGTCGAGGCTCAGCAAGGACACCTTCAGCATGTGGTTCGCCCCACTGCGGGCGTGCGCCATGGATGCCAGCCACGTTACTCTGGAAACCCCCAATGAATTCAGCGAGGTCTGGCTCAAGGACAATTACATCAGCCTGTTGCAGGACGCCTTGACCGTCGCGGCCGGCAGGCAGGTGCAGATCAAATTCCGGGTAGCCATGGGGGGCGCTTCGATTACGACGGTAACGACCCAAGCGCCGGCCAAGGCAAAAACCAATGACCATGCCCATGACCGGTCAGTCGGGGCAGACATCAATTTTAACCCAAAGAACACGTTCGACACCTTCGTGGTGGGCAATAACAACAACTTTGCCTACGCCGCGGCTTTGGCGGTGGCGCAGGCGCCGGCAAAATCATATAACCCGCTGTTTCTGTACGGGGGCGTGGGACTGGGCAAGACACATTTGCTCCACGCCATCGGCCAGCACGTTTCCGGCGCCCGGAAAGGCGCGCGCGTGGCGTATGTTTCGTCCGAGAAATTCACCAACGAATACATCGACGGCATCCAAAACAACAAGCTCGCCACTTTCCGCAAGAAATACCGCCAGACCGACGTGTTGTTGATCGATGACATCCAATTTCTGGCCGGCAAAGAACGCATTCAGGAGGAGTTTTTCCATACGTTCAATGCGTTGCATGAAGGGCACAAGCAAATCGTCCTGACCTGCGACCGGCCGGCCAGTGAAATTCAGGGGCTGGAACACCGGCTCGTCTCGCGTTTCGAGTGGGGGCTGGTCACGGACCTGCAACCGCCGGACGTCGAGATGCGGCTGGCGATCCTGCAAAAGAAGGCGCAAATCATGGGCGTCACGTTGCAGGAAGATATCCTTAACTTTCTGGCCAACCGGATTCGCACGAACGTGCGCCGGCTGGAGGGCGCGCTGATTCGCGTGGTTTCCTATGCCTCGTTGACCGGCAAAAAACTGTCACTCGAAATCGTCGAAGGACTGCTTCGCGAGATTCTGCATGAAGAAGGCCGGTTTTCCATCAGCATCGAGGTCATCCAGAAAAAGGTGGCCGAACATTTTGACATCCGCCTGGCGGACATGACGAGCAAGCGCCGTCCGGAAAACATCGCGTTTCCCCGCCAGATCGCCATGTATCTTTCACGGCAAATGACGGAAAGCTCCCTGAATACGATTGGCGAAGCGTTTGGCGGACGCGATCATGGCACGGTGCTTCACGCCTGTCGCCTGGTCAAAGACCGCATGGAAGTGGACGCAAACGTCCGGCAAGTCGTGCATTATCTGGAAAAGCAGTTGATGCGCTGAGCTTAAAGCAACTCCACCGCGCGCTTCAATTCCGCGTCCGTATTGTAGAAATGCGGCGAGAAACGAATGTAGTTTTTCCCCTGACGATCCATGCGAAGGGAGGCGATGACGCCCGCTTCGGACAATTTCTTGTACAGCGCGGCCATGTCTTTTTCGGGATGAAAGCATGAGGTGATGCTGCCGGCATTGGGTTTGGCGTCGGCGTTCAAAACAGTGAAACCGCGCTCTTGCAATTCCGGGACGAGCCAATCGCGTTTGCGCAACAATTCGGCGGCGATATTTTCGATGCCCAACTCGAGCGCCAATTCGATGGCGGCGATCAATCCGACGACACCGAGGAGGTTTTGGGTCCCGGCCTCATATTTCAGCGCGCCGCTGCGGAAGACAATCTGTTCCTGCGCGACGAAGTTGGGATTGCGCACGTTGTGCCAGCCATACACTGGCGGCGTCAGCTTCTCCTGAAGTTCCTTGCGGACATAGAAGATTCCCGCGCCGCAGGGACCGAGCAGCCATTTATGGGCGTCGGCGGCGAGAAAATCAACATGCTCGACAGTCGTGGGAAAGGCGCCCAAAGTTTGAATGCCATCGACACAAAACCGAATGCCGCGATCACGCAACATTTTCCCGATTTCACCGATTTCGATGCGAAAACCGCTGATGAAATGGCACGAAGCCAGCGCGACGAGCCGGGTATTTTCATCGACCTGTCCCGCGATGTCCCTGGGGCGGATAACGCCCAGGCCGCGGGTGTTGAGCAGGCGGACTTCGACACCGCGTTCGGCCAGCGCCATCCACGGATAAACGTTGGACGGATAATCGTCATGGTAAATGAGGAGATTATCGCGGCGGCGAAGCTTGAGGCCGGCCGCGACAAAACTCAGGGCCAGCGAAGTGGGACCGACCAGGGCGATTTCATCCGGCTGACAGTTGAGCAATTGCGCGCCGAGTTTGCGGGCTTCGTCCAGCCGGGCGAGCATGAATTCCTCCTGGTCGCCGAGGGTGGATTTGGCGGCGCAATCGGCGATGGCATCGGCCACCCGGCGCGGCAGCGGACAAACCCCGGCGTGCCCAAGAAAGATTTTTTCGCGCGCGACGGGAAATTCCCGGCGGCGCAATTCTTCGTTTCCCAAAATTTCGGCGATGGTCATCAGTTGAAAGTATTTAACGCGCCATTGAAATAACCCACGTAAAAATGAATGACGTTATACGCGACGAGCACCACGACCATCCCATAAACCGTGCCATTAAGAACTTTGGTAAACATTGACAACGTGCGGAAGCCTTCCTCCTGGTAATAGACCTGAAGACGAGAGAGCGTTTCATCCAATTTCCCGGATAGTTCGCCTGTGGTGTAAAGGTTGGCGAACATTTCGGGAAAGTAAGGGGTGCGATTGACCAGTTCGGCGGGCGTGGCGCCACGCTCCAATTCCGGCGGCCATTGGGAAACGCTGTTTATTAATGCCGGCGAACCGCTGGCGGAGGCGGCCAACTGCCAACTTTTGACGATCGAAGCCCCCCCGCTAATGAGCGCCTCGAGCGCGGCAGAGAGGCGCGAGAGCACGAGGTTTTTGCGGGCCACGCGCAAAATGGGGACCAAGTGCATGAAGAATTCGAGGAGGGCGCGCCAGCGGTGATGCCGGTTACCCTGGGACGAATAAATGAAAAAGAAGGCGAGGGCATAGAGCACGCCAAACACGACCAGTTTTTCGATGATGAATGGAAAGCAAAGGGCGTAGTTGTTGTCCATGATGCCCTTGGCGACGCCAATCAAGAGACCCAGGGGGAAAACGAGGAGAAAAACATGGAACGTGGCAATCGTGACAATGGAACCGCCGATGGCATCGCGAATGATTTTGGCGCGCGTGGCGTAGTAACTGGCGAGGAGTTTGAAACTCTTATCCAGCCGCCCGGATTGTTCGCCGACGGAGAGCAGAGCGACGTCAAATTCCGGCATCCAGCCGTGGATGCGGACCATGCTGTCGGTGAAAGTCATTCCGGATTGCAAGTGGGTGATGAGCTGGGGGATGATCTTGCGCATGTCGCCGATGGCGGGATTGCGCACGGCCATTTCCAGCGCCTGGATCAGCGGCACCCCCGCGGAAATGGTGGAGCCGAGTTGATGATACAATTCGGCGCGGCGATTGAGTTGACCCGGCGTAATGATCATTAACCTACGAAAGCCGGAACGGAGGAAAATTACAAATCAATTCGGACATGAGGCCATGAATTGTAGCGGCAGGCATCCCTGCCTGACGTAGAGTCGGGCTTCCCAGCCCGACGGACAGTTGCAGGTTACGCCGCCACGCGGTCAAGGCTGGCTTTGAGGTCCCGTTTGCCCTTGGCGCCGACCATTTGTTCGGCGATCTGGCCCTTGCTAAAAATCAACAAGGTGGGGATGGCGCGAACCCCGTATTGGGCGGCGAGGGATTGCTGCTCATCCACATTAACTTTGCCGATTTTAATCTTGCCGTCGTATTCATCGGCGAGTTCATCCAGCAGCGGGGCAATCATTTTGCATGGCCCGCACCATTCGGCCCAAAAGTCCACGAGGACGGGCGATGGCGATTGCAGGACGTTTTGCGAAAAATTTTCCTGCGTCAGGGTAACAATCAGGGGTGAAGCCATAATCA
The DNA here is from genome assembly GCA_052140285.1 of Limisphaerales bacterium. Taxonomy (GTDB): domain Bacteria; phylum Verrucomicrobiota; class Verrucomicrobiia; order Limisphaerales; family UBA11358; genus UBA11358. The sequence goes on from JBKQUF010000102.1 coordinate 13,967, forward strand.
ATCAACTCCAATTTTAATTCCGATTTCCGTTTAAGAATTATTATTAATGATGTTGTTCAACATCATCATCATCCAAACAGTGGTGCCAACCGCGATCAAGCCCGTCACCATCGCGGCGACGGCGAGAATCGTGTCCAGCGTGCCGACAGTCGCGGCGGCGGCGGGACGCGCGGCCGGACGGGGCGCAGCGGGAGCGGCGGCGGCGCGGGGCGCGGCAGCGGGTGGCGTGGCAATCCTCGGAGCGGCAGCGGATGGACGGCTCGCGGCCGAAGGCGCCCCAGTTGGGCCACCCGGCGGCAGCGTCGGCAATTTAATCGTCGGGGCCGCGGAAGGCTTGGGCGGCAAACTAATGCGGACCGTCTCTTTTTTGGGCTGAACTTTGCCGGTGGTTTTTTTCAGCGGTTGAGCGCCCATGGGCGCGCCGGGAACATTTGGAGGAACGTCGGCCATAAATTATTATTGATTTAAGATAAACTGGAGAAAGCCGGTGTCAAACTCAATCCCAAAAAGAAGGTTTTTTGGCCGCGCGTCATTCCGGCTTCGTCATGCCTTAGCCGTAACGATGCAGTTAAAAAATGGGTGGAACGGGCAACTTGCCCGTTTTGGCGGGCTGCCAGCCCGCCAACCCGCAGCCGATGGCAGATACCAAACGGTGACGAATTTCCGCCGTCCCAATGCGGCGGCAAGTTGCCGCCGCGCACGGCCAAGTTGGCCGTGCCACCCAATTCAACCGCATGGTTCCGGCTTAGTCATTAGGATTTCGTCATTCGCCATTCCTTGCACCGGACCGGCACACGACTGTTTACCGTCCATTCTTTGCGTCCGAAGAACTCAAAATCGGTGTTATCAATAGCGCTCGCGACGTTCCCCGCGGTCACCGCCGCTGCTGCTGCCGCCGTGAAAATCAGGGCGGTCGCGACGGGGAGCGCGTTCTTCCCGGGGGCGGGCGACATTGACGCTAATGGCGCGGCCTTGGAAGTCTTTGTTATGAAACCGCTCGATGGCTTTTTGCGCCTCCTCGGGCGTGGAGAATTCGATGAAAGCGAAGCCGCGTGATTTGCCGGTAACGCGATCCATCATCAAGTTGACGGACTTCACGGCGCCGACCTGCGCGAAGTAATCCTGCAGGTCATTTTCTCCAGTTTGATAGGAAAGATTCCCAACGAATAATCTGGCTTGGCTCATAACATGGACGTTCAAAAATCAAGTGGGAGGCGCTGCGCCGGCAGGTTCACCGAATGTCGATTTTGATTCTCTTTGGTTACTGACATCTGTCTGTTTTTGACACAACCCGTTCTTTGAACAGATAGCACGTTTAAACCAAAAAACGGCGGCAATGTCAATCACAAAAAGCACGGCGGCCTTGGCGCATCACAACCTGTTCTAATCCACTGAAATGCGCCTGGCCACGCCGATTCCACCGCGCCATTGTGAACAACTTGGACAACTTTGCTTTGACGGGCGCGGAAAAAGCGGGATGCTGGCCGCGTGGCAAAATTCTGGCACCGCCTGGCCCATGAACGCGAACTTTGGCAACAAGGGTTGGCGCAGGTGGCGGGCGTGGATGAAGCGGGTTGCGGACCGCTGGCGGGACCGGTGGTAGCCTCGGCGGTGGTCTTTCCCCACCGTTGGCTGGAAACAGGCTTGCCATCCATCTTGCGCGGACTGGATGATTCCAAGCAATTGACCGAGGCGGAGCGGGAGAAATTCTTCGAGCGAATCGTGTCGTTTCCCGAAATCCGTTATGCCATCGCCACCGTTGACGTGGAAACGATTGACCGGATCAATATCCGCCAGGCCGCCTGGCAGGCCATGAACCGCGCGTTGGACCAACTGGAACCGCGCCCGGAACACGTGCTGGTGGACGGAATCAAAATCAAATGGCTGCCGTATCGCCAGACGGCGCTGGTCCAGGGCGATGCGCGGAGCTATTCCATTGCCGCCGCCAGCGTGCTGGCCAAGGTGCGGCGGGACCGACTGATGCGCGAATTGGACAAGCAATTTCCCGGTTACGGATTTGCCGGGCACAAGGGATACGCCACGCCACAGCATCTGGCGGCGCTTGAAAAACTGGGGCCGTGCGCGATCCACCGGAAAAGTTTTTCGCCGATTAAACCGAAGGAACTGGAATTATTTGGGGAATGAATCTTTTGGAGAAACTCAGGACACACCTGGCCGGAAAAATCAAACCGGCGCATCTGGAGCGGGGGGTGTTGGGCGAGCAAGCGGCGAAAAAATTTCTCCGCAAACAAGGATTGAAATTTCTAACGGCAAATTTTCGTTCCAGCCGCGGCGAAATGGATTTGATTATGCGGGACGGTGATTGCCTGGTGTTTGCGGAGGTCAAGACGCGGTCATCCGAGGAATGGACACGTCCGGCGGCGGCGGTGAATGCCGAACGGCGGCGGCGATTATCCCGATGCGCGCTGGATTATTTGCGGCTGCTTAAAAATCCGCCGGTAAAAATCCGGTTCGACATCGTGGAAGTATTGCTGGCGGAAGGAAAAGTCCGGGAAATCCGGCATTTGCCGAACACGTTTGAAATGTCGAAGCCATTCCGGTACGGGTGAATTGCCCTGATTTTGCTTGCGTTTGGCGGCAAACAGAACGAGCTTGCGCCAAGCCATGAGTCACCTTTTTCAGATTGTGTGGAGCGCGGTCTTCTTGGTTGTTGGCATTGGCTGCCTGATATGGGTCTGCTGGCGCGGCCTGAGAAACAGTCCGGACCCGACCAAGATCATTCTTAAAATTGTTTTTACAGTTCCGTTCGTCATCTTTTGCATCACCCTTGCGCTCAAACTCGGACCGTCCGGTCCTATCGTAATCGTTGTGATGGCGATCGTTTTGTCATTTATGTGGACCTCACATATCAGCGACCTGATTGCCAGTCCGCTTTCCAGTGCCTTTGACGGTGGGAACATCGAAGTCGAACCCAAGCCGTTTTATTCCATCGCCCTCGCCAAGCGAAAATTGAACAAGCCCCTCGAAGCAATCGTCGAAATCCGAAAACAGCTCGCCAAGTTCCCAAACGATTACGAAGGCACCATTCTGCTGGCATCCATCCAGGCCGAGGACACGAAGGATTTGGCGTCGGCGGAAATAACGCTGAACCATTTTTGCGAATGGGAAAAGGCCCCGCCGGCGCAGGTCGCCGGGGCGCTCACGTCGTTGGCCGATTGGCACATGAAAATCGTCAACGATGTGGATTCCGCCCGCGCGACGCTGCAACGCATCATTGAAAAACTCCCGGAGACGCCCTACGCCAACGCCGCCGCGCAACGCATCGCGCACTTGGAGGGAACGGAACAAATCCTTCTCTCGGCCCAGGACCGGAAGCCGGTGTTTGTTCCAGCGGGAATGTCCAGCGCCGGATTACGCGAGTCGATCCGTGAAATCATTCCGCAAGATGTTGATCCCGACAAATTGACGTTGGAGTTGGTAAAACACCTGGAAGAGCATCCCCTGGACAATGAGGCGCGGGAACGGCTGGCGATTCTTTACGCCCGGCACCATAAACGCCTGGATTTAACGGCGATGGAACTGGTGCAATTGGCGGAACAGCCGGGGCAACCGGCGAAGAAAGTCGCGCATTGGTTGAATTTGCTGGCCGATTTGCAGATTCACGGCGGGGCGGACTTTGAGACGATCCGCCCGACGCTGGAAAAAATTGTCGAATTATTTCCGGACCTGCCGTTGGCGGACCTGGCGCGGCGGCGGTTGAGCCTGGTGAAACTGGAAATCAAGGGACAACAAGGACCGCCGCCGGACAAAGCGGTCGGAGAGTATGAGAAGAATATCGGGCTGAAGGGCGACAAGTATTTCTCATCGCGCCAGCTCTAGTTGCAGGGCGATTTCCTTCTCCAATTCATGGACCAGGTCGAGGTCTTTGGTTCCCCATTTGCTGCGGGCTTCCACAGTGACCTGGGTGATCTGGGGATCAATGCCTTCCACCCGCACCCAGACGTTCTTGTCGTTGACCTTGCCGTAAAGGGAGCGGACGGTATTGGTGGTGTCGTGCGGAACGTACTCGGTGAGGAGAACGCCGTTGTTTTGGATGACCTGCACCGATGCCTGATAAACCTGGTCCACCGAACGGTCATAGCGTCCGGCCATGCTGTCCTGTCCCCAGGAGATGGCAGGCGACTTGGTTCCGCTGACGGTATTGACGCAGCCGGCGGTGACGATGACAAAGGCAATGGCGGCCAACCCGGCAAGAAAAGGCATATTCTTTTTCATAATGGCGACAGTGCAATTGAAATTGCCGCTCGGGTCAAGCGAGATTTCGACCCTTGCGCCGTTTTAATCCGGTTCCGCCCGGCGCGCGGCTATTGCTGCTGGAGAATGAAAAATCTCTCCTTCATCGCGGGACCAACGCCGTTAGTCACGGTCATGCTGAAATTGCCGCTGGTGGACAAATTCGTCGTGGACATGAACGCCCATTGGCTCATCGGCAGCGTCAGGTTCGTGCCGGCCAGCAATTGATACGTGTGGCCCGACACGCCGTTGGTCACGTTGATCGTCAGGTTGGTACCCGCGATACAACAACTGGCGATACGCAACGGAGAGTACGCGCTGATGATGATGGTGAAAACCTTGTTAGTCAGAGTGTCATCCTCATCCGTCACTTGCATTTTGAAGGCGTTGGTCTTGACCGTGGTCGGCGTACCGGTAATGGCGCCGCTGCCGGTATTCAACGACAAGCCCGCCGGCAGACCGGCCGAGCCAGGGGCCAGCCCCCATGTATAAGGCGGCAGTCCGCCCGCAGCGGCCAATTGCGCGCTATACGTCACCCCCACCATCCCACTCGGCAGCGAAGCATTGGTAATCACCAGCGGTACCGGCGGCGGGTTGACAACGTCCAGCCCCAAACCGTCGTATTCATTGCTGTTGTTGGCGGCGTCAGTAACCACCACGTCGAAGTAATACCAGCCGATGCTCGTGTCCGGCGTGCCGGAGAGGATCCCGTTGGTTGCCAAAGCCAGGTTCGGCGGCAGGCTCGCCGAATAATCCGGCATGGACCAACTGTAAGGCGGCGTTCCGCCGCTGGCCTGCAAGGTCTGGCTGTAAGCAATGCCATTGGTGACAATGGGCAACCCGGCTGTTGTTATCTGCAACGGCGACGAAGCCGGTGCGATGTAAAGCGACAAATTTTGATCCGCCGTGTGACCATTACCGTCGTCCAGATGCACGGAAAAATTATTCGTGCCACTGGTATTGGGCGTGCCTTGAATCTCCCCGCTTCCACTCCAACCCAAGCTGGATGGGAAATCCTGCGGGTCGTTCAAAGACCAATTGAGCGTGCCGTTGCAACTCGAACCTTGGAGATACTGAATATAATAAACATTCACCTGCCCGTTCGGCAAATTGGTCGTGAGGATTTGAACGCCGCTGCACGGCTGTAGGGTGAAATTGTTCATGGCATTGTTGTTGATGATGACTGCCGTCTGGTCGCCCGGATAGATATAATTGCCGCTGCCGAGAATGGCGTCCAAACTGTCGCTGTAGGTGTTCTGAAAAAGGGCGACGGTCCAGTCGCCATTGGCCACGTTGAACGAATAATTGCCATTGGCGTCGGTGTCCACGCTTTCCAATTGGTAGTACACCCCGTTGATGGTTGCGCTGGCCCACACGCCAACGCCCACGAGGTTTGTGCCATTGAACTCGACGTTGCCGGCGATTTGATTGGCGGCGAGAATTCCGGTGAAATTTTGGGGCACGGCCGTGCCGGCGTTGATGTTTCCATCAATGGTTTCATGGGTAAAAATATAATTGGTCAACTGGTTGTTGTCGTTGGCATCCACCCACCAGGGATCGTTGCTGCCCAGGCCCAGCACGCCAAGAACGTAGTTCCCATTCGCATCTGTGTAGCCATCCGTCTCATATAAGTTGTCGTCCTGGTCGTTGGCATACATGTCCAAGGCCACAAAGGGATTTCCCAGGTTGTTCGTGACGCTGCCATAAATCAACGCCGTGGCCTTGGGAACGGCGATCGTGACGCCCGTGGCGCCGGCGCTGGGGTTGGGTTTGTTCTGCAATCCCAGATAGCCGTGAACAATCAGACCGGTGTCGTCGGGCCTCACGCTCCATGGGCCGGACTGGACGCCCAGGGTGAAATTGCCGTTGGTATCCGTGAAACCAACGCCCATCAGGCCGCCGCTCCCTTCCGCCGATATTAAAACGCCCGGCAAACCGATGCTGGAATTGCTGGCATCAACAACGCTGCCGGAGATGGTGGCTGTGGCATTGGTCAGGAAAATGTTCGTGGTGACCGTCGCACCGCTGCCGAGGGTGATCGTTGGCGCGCCTCCGAAATTTCCGAGATAATTGCTTCGAAACGCCGCCAGTGCGTAAGTCCCCGGCGGGGCGGCGATGGTGTAACTGCCCGCATTGTTCGCCACCGCCCCGGCCAGCGGGGAGCCTTTAATCGACGGAAGCAGGAGAACGACCGCATTGGAAACCACACCGCCGGCGGCGTTGCTGACGACATTTCCGGTAAACATCTGCCCGTATGAATAATTGGTGACGGTAAACACATTGGTGAGCGGCGCAAAATGGCCGATGGAACTGGACAGCTTATATAAGAATTTTCCGGCCATGTTCTGCATGAAATCACCATTTTGAAAATTCAGATTCGCGGTGATTTGTCCGTTGGCCGCGCCGTCGGTGTCGCCGGGCACGTTGAAATTGGTCACACCGCCAATCACCATGCCTGCCTGGCCGTCGGTCATGGTGAATTGCTGCACCAGCCAGTCGCCGGCGTCAATGATGCCGTTGGTGTTGAGGTCCAAAAATTTTTGCACCACAACCGTCTCGCCGCTGGCCAGATTGCCCGCCTGCAGGGTAACGGTTCCGGAATAGGTATTGCTCACGGCAGCGGGCGTGACCGCAAAGGTCACGGAAGTTGAAAAGGCATGGATCACCAATGACAACGCCTGGGTGGCCGTGACGCTTAACGCATTCGTCGCCCGCACGGTGAAGCTGTTGGTTTGCGCGGTGGTCGGCGTTCCGGAAATCACGCCACTGCCCGACAGGCTCAAACCCGCCGGCAAGCCGCCCGAAATGATGCCCCAACTGTAATTCGTCGGGCCGCCGTAAGCCGACAGCATCTGGCTGTAGGGCACAGTGGTCACGCCGGCGGCCAGGTTGGTCGTCGCCACCCCAAAAACATAGTTCGAGCGGTTCATCGTCCATGTGCAACTGCCGGACGAGTTGCTGCTAATTCCCCCAATCTTGAGCGTCGCATTGGTGAGTGTGCCCCATGCCGTTGTCCCGCTGGTTAAATTCGTAGTAGTGAATTGATCGTTGGAGCCGAACTGGGCCTGTCCACCATCGTTCAGATCCCCGTTGACGAAACTACAGAAGACGAACTGACCATTGGCAGATAAAACGCCTATCGTTGGTCCGGAGACGGGCTGGCCGCCAAAGTTGCCGGAAAAAGTCCCGCCATAAAAGCCCGCCGCGTTTTGGAAGCCGCCCAGAGGCGATTGCTGGCTGCCGTTCAACTGCACGGTGTCGCCGTTGGTAAAATTCAGCGTTCCCGAAAACGAACCGTCTGTGTCAATGGTGCCGGAACCGGAAACGCCGTAAATCGTATTGTTGCTGCTGAAATTCCAATTGCCGTTCGCGGGCACATTGAATTGCGCCGCCACGCCGCCCGCCTGCCCGTTGTAGTTTTGAAAACTGTCAACGTCGTAGCCCGCGACGGTCGCCTGTCCGTTCGTGCCCACAAAGACGGCAAAGACGCCCGCGTTCGTATCGCTAAAGGTGGTGTCATCAACCATCCCGCCATAAAATCCGGCGTATGGGGATTGGGCCGGGGCGAGCATCGCCCAAGCCAGGGTTAGCAGAGCGATGAGTTTGGTTTTCATGGAGTTTACTTTTAATTTAGGGAATGCGATCGAAGGCAATCAGAGGAAGGCGTAAAAATGGCTGTTGCCCGGGACCTCCTCCGTTTCTCCGGCAAAGTCGCGCGATCCATTCGCGGATTCTGAACTTCTGAACCTTTCATAACAGATTCATTAGCTCTTAGTTTTAAAATTCTGTCAACCCACGGTTTTTGCTCATGGATTGGCAAATTATAGTGATGTGTTTGCCCAACACCGGAGCGAGACCTCATCTTGCAGTCCCTCGAAAGGCCGCCGGACCCTGCTTTTAAACAGGCAATTTTTGAAACTTTTGACCGGCGGCGGTTTTAGATGATAGTCATTTTATGCCACAGTTTTCCTACAAGGCGCGCAGACGTTCCGGCGAATTGGTCGAGGGCGTTCTGGAAGTCATGGATCGTCCCGCCGCCGTGGCGCAGATCGAGCGCCTCGGCCTTTTCCCCATTGCGGTCGATTCAGGAAAGACGGTGGCGCCGGGAACGCCACGGGGACAAAAGACGGATTGGATGACATTGCTGCCGCCGACGCTGCGGGCGCAACTGCAAAAAAAGCGCAAGCCAAGCCTCCAGGAACTGGCGACGTTCACGCAACAACTCGCCAACCTGCTCCAATCGGGGATGCCGCTGGCCACCGCGCTCAACAGCATGACCTACCTGGAGACCAAGGGAATTCCCTCGGATGTCAGCCGCGACTTGAAACAGGAGGTCTCCGAGGGGCGCAGTTTGTCCGACGCCATGGCGCGACAGCCGCGCGTTTTTTCCGAGTTGTACGTCAACATGGTCAAGGCGGGGGAGCAAAGCGGCGCCTTGGTGGACGTGCTCCGGCGCATGGCCGACCATTTTGAAAAGTTTGCGCAGTTGCAGTCAAAGGTCACCTCCGCGCTGGTTTACCCGGCCATTGTGATTTGCGTGGGCTTCGGCATGATCATTTTCTTCCTGTCCTTCGTGCTTCCCAAATTCATTTCGCTGTTCGGCAACGCCGGTTTTACCCAGTTGCCCGCGATTACCGTGATGCTGATCAACATCAGCAACGCTTTCCAAAGGTATTGGTGGCTGATGGCGTTTCTCCTGGTGACGGCGCTGGTCGTATTCAAACGATTTCAAGCGACCGAGACGGGCCGCCGCACCATTGACCGGTGGAAGATGAAAGCGCCGGTGGTCGGCAAGGTCATCAGCATCAACCTCTACGGGCAATTTGCGCGGACGCTCTGCACGCTGCTCAAAAACGGCGTGCCCGTGCTCACCGCGTTGAAGATCACCGAGCAGGTCGTTCCCAACGTCGTCCTCAAGGAAGCCATCGCGCGGACGCGCGACGCAGTGACGGACGGAAAATCGCTGGCGCAACCCCTGGCGGCCAGCAAGGTGTTTCCGCGCTTGATGGTGGACCTCGTGAAGATCGGCGAGGAAACCGGCAATGTTTCCGACGCCCTGAACAACGTGGCCGAAACTTACGAAAATGAATTGAACATCGCGCTGCGCGTGATGATGAACGTCATCGAGCCGCTGCTCATCATCGGCATGGCAGTCATCGTCGGCTTCCTGCTCGCCGCCGTGCTCAGCGCGATGTTTTCCATGGTCTCGAACATCGGCAATTCGGTCGGGCCGGGACCATCGCCATGAAAAACGTGAAACTGCGAATGCAGCGTCGCCGGGGCCGGATTCGGGGTTTCACCCTCCTCGAGCTGATGATGGTGGTGGGGATCATCGGATTGATCTCGGCGATGAGCGTGCCGGCCATCCTTTCAGTGACGCATGAAGAGCCGCTGCGCAAAGCGGTCAATGATACGGTGGAGATTCTCACGCACGCCCGGGCGGAAGCGATCCTGAGCGGGCAAATGACGGAAGTGACCTTCCATCCGCTCACGCGGGAAGTCTCCTTTGTCGGCGGCAAATCGTCGGCGCCGCCCCCGCGCATCGGCCATGCCTCCGTCGGCTCCACGCAATATGATGCGGGAGTGGATATTGCGATGCTGGACATCAACCTGATGGATTTCGGGGCGTCGCCAGTGGCGTACGTGCGCTTTTTCCCCAACGGCACCTGCGATGAATTGACGATGGTGCTGCATTCGGGAGATCAGTGGCGAAAAATCACGCTCGAACCGACAACCGCCCTGGCCTCCGTGGGATTGGTCAACAAATGAAATTGCGGACAAAAAAAAGGAACGGCGCCGGATTTACCTTGCTGGAAGTGATGTTCGCGGTTATCGCGTTCAGCACGGCCACCTTTGCAATCCTCGCGCTGGTCTCGCAATCACTCGAAGAGGCGCGGCGATTGCAACGTCCCATGGTGGACGCCAGTCTGGTGGCGGCGGATTTGTCCCTGACCAACAAAATGGTGGAGGGCGGCCCCGTTGACGGGGACCTCGGCGACCTGCTGGGGGATACCTACCATGGCTATTCCTATACGTACCAAATCACGGAGGCGCAATCCAACCGGCTGTTTGAAGTGGATGTGGTCCTCCAAAATGCCAATCAGGCGGTCGTCTCAAAGGGAAGCTATCTCTTTTATCGGCCGGCCTCGCCGGCGGGCAGCCTGGATGGAGCGACGGTGGCGCGATGAGAACGGCATTGCCCATGAACGATGGCCCGTGGCCCGCGCAAAGGCGGCCGAAGGGGTTCACGTTGATCGAGGTGATGATTGCCATGGCCATCTTCAGCATGGTGGTGGCGGCGATTTATTCCACGTGGTATCTGATCCTGCGCGGCACGCACACCGCGCAAGAAGCGGCGGCGCAGGTGCAACGCGAGCGGATTGCCATCCACACCATTGAAGATTCGCTCACCTCCATCCAATCGTTCCAAGCTTCGCCGCAGTATTATAGCTTTGTGCTGGAGAACGGGGATTCGCCCCTCTTGAGTTATTCTTCGCGTTTGCCCGAGGATTTTCCCCGGAGCGGACGGTATGGCGGTTTCAACGTGCGCCGGCTCATTTTCACGGTCGAACCGCCACCCAACCCCGGGAATGCGTTTGTGGAAAACACCAGCGAAAAAGACCTGGTCCTGCGGCAATATCCGATTTTGACCGGCATTGATCCCGACGAACAAGCCGCCCCGTTTGTGCTGGCGCGCAACGTGCAAACTTTCTCCGTGGAATGTTGGGACACCAACACCGGGGACTGGGTGGATGAATGGGACAACACCAATGCAATTCCACCCATGATCCGGGTCGATCTGGTGCTGGGCAAAAACGCCACCGCCTTTGGAAACGCGCCCACCTTTTCGGTCTCGCGCATTATCGCGGTCCCGTCCGAGATGATGCCGGCGATTGTTCAGATGCCACGCGGAGTCAATAACGGCCTTCCCCCAATGAACTTGAATGTGCCTGGCCGGGGTGGAATTCCCGTCCCAAAATGAAACTTGCCCTCCCCAGCAGATTCCGCGGCGGCTTCGCGCTGATCATCGTGATGCTGGCGATTTTTGTGCTGGCCACGATGGCGGCCATGCTGGCGTTTTCGATGAAAGTGGAGACCAAGCTGGCCTCAACGGCCAATAATGACCAGGACATGATCTGGATGGCCCGTTCCGGGGTGGAATTGGCGCGCTGGACGCTGGTACAGGAGGCGTCGATTCCAAGCGAACCGTATGATTCGTTGAATCAGATTTGGGCGGGCGGCGCCGGCACCGCGGGCGAATCCAACAGCCCGGTGAACGGAGTTCCGCTGACGGATTATCCCATCGGAAACGGCAGCGTTTCAATCAAGATTATCGACCTTGAACGATACGCAAATATCAACACCGCGACGACACCGTTGCTGCAACAAGCGTTGACGGTGATGGGAGTGGATGCCGACGACATGTCGGTGATTTCGGATTCAATTCAGGACTGGGTGCAACCGGGCGACTCGCCCCGCATCGCCGGCGCCAAAAACGACTATTACCAAAGCTTGGACCCGCCCTACAATTGCAAGGAAGCGCCGATTGATGACATGTCCGAGTTGTTGCTGGTGCATGGAATTTCAGAGCATCCGGAAATTTATTGGGGGGGGACCGCCTCCAACGTTCCCCCCTCGCCCTTCCAACACCACTTGGGCATCGGCAATTCGCCGGACGAACCGGTGGATTATCCGTTTGGGTTGAAGGACGTGTTCACCCCGTTTTCCACCGGGCAAATCAATGTCAACACGGCGGATGCGAACGTCTTGCAATTAATTCCCGGGGTGGACACCAACTCTGTGGCCAGTATTTTGCAGTACCGCGCGGGGCCGGATGGGGACGAAACGGGGTCTGATGCCACGCCCTTCCAAAATGTGGGCCAATTGCAGGCGGCGGGAATCAGCCCGGTGCTTGCCCAGCAAATGGGGGCTTATTGCACCGTGCGCAGTTCCACCTTCAAAGTCACGGTCACGGCAAGGATCGGCCAGAATTCCCGGGACTTTTATGCCATCCTTTTTCGCACCGGTGGCACTGTCCGAATCGTTGATTTTTACTGGGACGAATAACAAACCATTCTTAAATATCAAAACTGTGAACGCGGGAATACAACTGCATCGTTTCGAAATTTTATTCGGCCATCGGCCCTCGGAATGCGCCGGCTTTCCAAACGCGGACAGGAGTGTCTCAAAACGTGACACCGGCAGTCACACGGAAATCGATAACAGTGGTTTTTTAAGTCGGAATGCTTTGGAAACAAAGCGAATAATCGATTTTGACATTGGCATTAATAGTGCTAAAGTCGGCCTAGTAGCGGCCACAACAGGCAATTAGTGAACGAACTTTGAAATGATAATAAACCCGCCTGTTGTTCATGTTCACGCCGCTTGTTAACAAACTAACTATGAAAACAACCAAGACAGTTCGTAAGGCGGGTTTTACGTTGGTGGAAATCATGATTGTCGTGGCCATCATCGGCCTCCTGGCAGCCATCGCGATCCCCAACTTCATCCGCGCCCGTTCCAAATCGCAGCAAAATGCCTGCATTAACAACCTCCGCCAAATCGACGCCGCCATCAATGAATGGGCGTTGGAAAACGGCCAGACCACCGGCGCCACCGTCGCCAGCGTGATGACCGTTTCGGCTTACATCAAGCTGAATTCCAACAGCAGCGTTCCCGGTTGTCCGGCGGGCGGCTCCTATACTGTGACCACCGTCGGCGCCAATCCGCAGGTCAGCTGCAGCTTGTCCACTTTGACCGACACGCCGCATAAACTGCCATAATAGCAAGTCTTTCCAGCAAGGCTCGAAACTTCATGTTTCGAGCCTTTTTTCTTTCTTGGTTTTCGCCAAAATGGCATCCGTCGTGCTGAATTTGGAAGGTTGCGGTCGCGGCAGGCAATTTGTGAACACTTTTGAACTAATTATTAACCCGCCTGTTGTGACGTTCACGCCGCAATAAACAATGAACACATATGAAAACAACCAATGCGGCCCGGCGGGCGGGTTTTACGTTGGTGGAAATCATGATTGTCGTGGCCATCATCGGCCTCCTGGCGGCGATCGCGATCCCCAACTTTATGCGCGCCCGGGCGAAGTCACAGCAAAATGCCTGTATTAACAACCTCCGCCAAATTGACGCGGCGATCAATGAGTGGGCGATGGAGACCGATCAAGCCACCGGCGCCTCTATCGGCAACATCACCATCCTGTCGTCTTATATCAAACTGAACTCCAACAGTAGCATCCCCGGCTGTCCGGCTGGCGGCAGTTATGCCGCCGGTTCCGTCGGAGTGGTCCCCCAGGTGACCTGCACGTTCAGCACCTTAACCGACACCCCGCATCTGTTCTAAACGAATCTCAACAACAATCTGAACCGGCAAACGAGGCCCGGGGAAACGATGAAATCTTCGGGCCTATTTTATTGCCATGCCAACACCAGCCATTCAGAATGACTTGACCCGGTCTAAAACCGGCATGTTTAAATCTCGCATGAACGCCATCTTAAAAACGGAGAAATTGCGCGTCGAATTCAAGAACCGTGAAACACGCCAGGCCGCCAAAGTCGCCCTCGTCGGGTTGGATTTGGAAGTAAACCCCGGCGAAGCGTTTGGTTTTCTGGGTCCGAATGGCGCCGGCAAAACTACGACAATCAATGTTCTGCTGGGCTTCATCCAACCGACTGGCGGAACGGCCTCATTGTTCGGAATTGATGTCGGCCAGCCGATCGCCCGCCAGCGCATCGGTTATTTGCCGGAAATGACCTATTACTACAAGTTTCTCACCGCCGAGGAACTCTTGCGTTTCTACTCCAAAATTTTCGGCCTGGCCGCCGCCGAAGCGGAACGGCGCATTGACAACGTGCTGAAATTGGTCGAGTTGGAACCGGCGCGCAAGCGGCTCATCAAAACCTACTCCAAAGGCATGCAACAGCGGGTGGGCCTCGCGCAGGCCCTCATCAACAATCCCGATTTATTGATCCTTGACGAACCGACCAGCGGTTTGGACCCCCTTGGACGCATGAAGGTCCGCGAAATCATCCAGCGGTTGAAAAATGAAGGCAAAACCGTCTTCTTTTCCTCCCACGAACTGGGAGAGGTCGAAACCGTTTGCGACCGCGTGGCCATCATCCACCAGGGTGAATTGAAGGCCGTCGGTACCGTCCATGAAATCATGGGAGATCGCCCGAGTCTCGAAAGGGCATTCCTGGACATCGTCGGGTATCAAGAGCAATCCCACCCTCAACTCCAACCGGTTATATGAGAAATATCTCCGCCGTCGCCGGCATTGCCATCAAGGAGTTGTACCGCCGCAAGGATTTTTACGTGCTGTTCATCATCACCGTGCTGATTTGCCTAGTGATGGGATCGGTCAATATTTTCGACAACCCTGAAATCATCCGCTATGTCAAAGCGATTTGCCTGCTGCTGATCTGGTTGTCGTCCCTGGTCATCGCCATCACCACCACCGCGCGGCAAATTCCCGCCGAACGCGAACAGCGCACGCTGCTGCCGCTGCTGGCCAAGCCGTTGAGCCGGACGCAATTGATTTTGGGAAAATTCCTGGGATGCTGGGTGGCCTGCGGACTGGCCCTGCTGTGTTTTTACCTGTTTTTTGGCGCGCTGGCAGGCGCCCGGGAGCATAGCTGGCCGGTGCAGAGTTATTTGCAGGCGTTGTTCATGCATTGGATCGCGCTGGCCATTGTGATTGCGCTCACCCTGCTCGGCTCCCTGGTGTTCGCCGCGCCGTCCTCCAATTCCACCATTTGTTTCATCATCGCCGCCGGCATCCTCTTCATCGGACGGTACCTGGATAAGGTGGCGCTCACCCTACAGGAGCCAATGCGTTCCCTCCTTTACGGACTCTATTACGCCATTCCGCACCTGGAATTTTTCGATCTGCGCAAATTGATTGTTCATGACTGGCCGCTGCTCGAATGGAAATTCATCGGGTTGGCCGCGCTGTATGGGATGGTGTACGTGGCCGTCTTCCTCTCGGCCGCCTGCCTCGTTTTTCGCCGGAAAGCGGTGAACTAAAATGAATTCACCCCGGTCATTGTCTCTGTCGCTCATCGCGCTGGTGGTCCTCGCTTTTGGCTTGGCTGCCTGGCTGCAACCGCAATTTCAACAGCTTCCCTTCAACAGCCAGTCGCCCGGGGATTTTTGGGGGAATTTATTGGACGACAGCCGCTATCTCTTTGCCAACAGCGCCTATGTCACTGCCGATGAGTATTACCATAGCGGTTTTTACCCGACAATTTTTGACAACAGCCAGGCCTTCACAACGCCTCACATGGCGGAAGACACCGGGGCCGTGGCCAGCCGAAATTCCGGCGATGAGATGGGTTTTATGGGACCGCCGCGCGATTGGATTGACGCCTTTGGCCGCCATTTCATCCCCAACCGCCACACGCACCTGGATGAAGGCGGCCCCACCGGCGATTTGAGCACCAGTTCAAAGGTCAGTGAAATTCTCCCCTGGCTGAAGCTTTCCGCCGAACTCGACCCGGAGGACGTCAAAACGTTTGTGGTCACGGCGTTCTGGTTGCGAACCCGGCTTAATCAAACCGGCGAAGCGGAACAAGTGCTGCGCCAGGGGTTGCGCTCCAATCCGGGGAACCCGCAATTGCTGTTTGAGTTGGGGCGCGTTTATTTCGAGAGTTATCACGACATCCCGCGCGCGCGAACAATTTGGGAGGCGGCATTGCGGACCTGGCGCGCCGAGGCCCCGGACCAATCGCTCGCCGACCGGCTCAAGATGACCAATGACAATTTCGACGACCGCTTCATTTATGAGCAGTTGCAAGTGCATCTGGCCAACCTCGAACAGGCCGCGGGAAATTATACCGCCGCCATCAATCGCTGGAAGTTGGCGCAGCCAGCTTCGCCGGCCCCTGCCGAGGCGGACCTGCACATCAAGGACCTGGAACACATCATGGCCGCCAAAACCAATGCGCCTGCCCTCACCGCGCCCTGACGTGGGCCGCGACGACGATTGCTTTTGTTTTTTGTTCCCGCTTTTGCTTCAATGGGCGCAATGAAAGCGCGGCAGGCAACCATTTCGCGAAACACCAATGAGACCCGGATTTCCCTCCGGCTCAATCTGGCCGGTAAAGGGAAATCCTCCATCAAAACCGGGATCCCCTTTTTTGATCACATGCTGATGCTATTTGCGAAACATGCAGTCGTGGACCTGCAATTGAAATGCGATGGTGACCTTGAAGTGGATGCCCATCATACCGTGGAAGATTGCGGCATCGCCCTCGGGCACGCCTTTGTGACGGCGCTTGGCGACAAAAAGGGCATTCGCCGTTATGGCTTTGGTTTCGATCCCAAAAACCCGTTCACCGGCGAAGCCTACGTGCCGATGGATGAATGCCTGGCCCGCTGCGTCATTGATTTTGGCGGACGGCCTCATCTGGCCTGGCGCGGCCTGGACCGTTTCTCGCAGAAGAAAATTTCCGCGGCGGAAAAAAATCAGGACGCCTCCAGTGCCTTTCGGTTCGGCCTGGCCCGGGAATTTTTCCAGGCCTTTGCGAACGAAGCCCGCTGCAATCTGCATCTGGAATTACTCTACGGCGACGAGCCTCACCACATCGTCGAAGCCCTGTTCAAAGCCTTTGCGCGCGCCACGGACGCCGCGTGCGCTCACGACCCACGCGTCAGCGGCCAATTGCCGAGCACCAAGGGCAAATTATAGTCGTTTGCCCTGGAAAATCAGGGTGATTTCTCTGGGTAATTTGTCTTGCCAGGTGCCGTTCCCTGGATTAAATGTTCAGCCATATACCCGCGCCATTCTCTCCGCACGGGGTTTGGGTTTTGGTCTGATGCCTTATGAAAAAAATAATTCTAGGCGGCATTTGTGCGGTTCTTGTTCTCGGCATTGTGGCGGGCGCCGTTTGGTGGTGGTCGCGTCCGCAGACCATTGTCTTCGATGACGGCAGCAAACTGGTCTTGCTGGCGGTGCAATACGGCAAACACCATACACCGCCCCGCGGGGGGAGCGCCCGGGGATTGAATACAACCAATAACACCCTCGTGGCGTGGATTCGGGAGACGTACGATGCCCAGAACTATCATAATTTCCAGTTTTACGCCTATGACAAAAAAGGAACTGCCTGCGTCAATGTTATTTACGCCATGGGCAACAACCGGAACCGGGGCGATGAAATCGTCGGCCTGCGGTTCGACGCCTTTCCCCGGCGGCAAGGCAAATTCATTTTGCGGGTCCAGGAAAACAGCAATGGCGGCATGGACACCGCCGACACCGGCTTTGTAATCCACACTCCCCGTGGTTCTTTTTCCCGGTGGGCGCCGGACCCGACGCCCTCAACGCAAGTGGACGACGATTTGTCGGTAACGCTTACCAAATTGGCGACCGGCTCCAAGCTGCCCTTTATGCGGAACGGGGATGACCCGGACGATGCGATGAACAAGGGCGTAGCCGCAGTATTTCAGGTGCAACGCAATGGACAGTCGGTCACCAATTGGCAACCCGTAGCGGCGGAAACGTTCGACGCCACCGGCAATCGGGTTCAGGGCCAGATTGCGGACAACCGTTGGCAGGACGGGGTGGACACGGTGGATTATCAATTCGGGTTGTGGCCCGACGAACCGGCGTGGAAAATCCGGTTTGAGTTTTCCCAGCAATCAGGCTTCACCTCACAGGAATTATGGACAGTCCCAAAAATTCCGGTGCAACCCGGCAAACAACAGGATTTTTGGAACAGCTTCAACGGTCGTAACCAATCCACCCCATCTTTTGCGGAGACCGACCTGAACGGCTATCATCTGAAAATTTTCCCGGCCCAGCAATTCACCGATATGCCCCCCAATAGTCAACCGCAGGGAGGATTGACCGTTCAAGTTACCCCCGCCCTGCCCGACGGAATGCGGCTGAATGTCGTCAGCTTGACCGATGACCAAACCAATGACATCGGCTTTTGGGAAAACACCATGCGCCAGGCGCGGGGTCTCACCGGCTGCCAACTCCAATTGCGGGACCTCGAGGGAGCAACAAATCTTAATCTGACTATCGCGCTGCATAAAAGCCGGTTCGTCGAATTCACCGCTAAGCCGGATGTTATTACCGCCGCACCGGATGACTCGCAATAAACCGGGGAACAATCATGAAGAAAATCTATCAGTATGCCGATTCGCGCAATGTCCGATCGGTCAACGTCACCATTGCCATCCATAAGAGCCGGTTCGTTGAGTTCACTGTCAAACCGACTACAAAATAGCACTTGCGCGATGTGCTAAATTGGTTCCGTGCAGGCGGAACAACTAATATCATCGCATCGCGGAGCGCCGGCCAATCCGGCCAACCGGTTTGAGAAACTTCATCTGGAGCCGGATGAGGAATGGAACCCGGACGAGGATGTGCTTCCGCGGACACAGTTTCTCATTGACCACAGCCGGACCGCCATCGCTTACAATGACAGCCCGGATATCGGCTTCAATGCCAGCCTGAATCCCTACCGCGGTTGCGAGCATGGCTGCATTTATTGCTACGCGCGGCCCACGCATGAGTATTTGGGGTTTTCCGCCGGACTGGATTTTGAAAGCAAAATCATGGTCAAAACCAACGCGCCGGAGCTGCTGCGCGCCGAGCTTTCATCGACCAAATGGCAGTCGCAAGTCATCATCATGAGCGGCGTCACGGATTGTTACCAGCCAGTCGAGCGAAAGTTGAAATTGACGCGCCGTTGCCTGGAAGTGCTGGCTGAATTTCGCAATCCCGTCGCCATGATCACCAAGAATTTCCTCGTCACCCGCGATCTCGACGTGCTCGCGCAATTGGCCGCCGTCAACGCCGTGTCCGTCTGTTTGTCCGTCACCACCCTGGACAACAATCTTCGCAAAGTGATGGAACCACGGACTTCCCCGCCCTCCGCCCGGCTGGAGGCCGTTCGTAAATTGGCCGCGGCGAAAATCCCCGTGACGGTGAATGTGGCCCCGATTATTCCCGGCCTGACGGACCATGAAATTCCCGCGATTCTCCAGGCGGCGGCGGAAGCCGGAGCCAGTTCAGCCGGATTCACCGTGGTGCGGCTGCCTCACGCCAATGCGCCGCTGTTTGAGAAATGGCTCGAAACCCATTTCCCGGACCGCAAAGAGAAAGTGCTCAACCGCATCCGCGCCATGCGCGGGGGCAAGTTGTATGACGCGCAATGGGGCAAACGCATGACGGGCGAAGGCATTTTTGCCGACCAAATTGCCGCCCTCTTCGAGGTGGCCTATCGCAGGGCCGGATTCAAGGAAGACCATCGCGAACTTTCGACCGCCGCCTTTCGCCGTCCCGCCGGCGCCCAGCTTTCCCTGTTTTAATCCGCCGGATTTGCCGTTAAACTGGATTGGCAATGGACGTCGAACGAAAAAAATTCCGCATTGGTTCCGTCAAATATCTCAATGCCGCGCCGCTGACGCGCGGCATCGAAAGTGAAATCATCTTCGCCACCCCGGCCAGGCTGGCCGAATTGCTGCGCCGCGATGAGTTGGACGCCGCGCTGGTGAGCGTCACCGAGGCGTTGCTCAATGATCGCTACGACATTCTGGACGGCATTGCCATTGCCTCCCTCGGTGAAGTCTATAGCGTGCTGCTGGCACACCAAAAGCCGCTGGAACAGGCAACGGAAATTTTTTGCGACACCGCCTCGCTGACCAGCGTCAATCTCCTCAAGGTTTTGCTGGCGGAAAAAAATCTTTTCCCGCGGTTCATACCCCTGGAAAGCTATGAGGCCGCTGGCGAAAAGGATTTTGTCCTCCTGATCGGCGACCAGGCCATCGAGTTCCAACGCTCGCCCCACGCGCATGAAATCCTTGATCTCGGCGCGGCCTGGACGGAAATGACGTCCCTTCCCTTTGTCTATGCCGTGTGGGCGCTGCGGCGGGGAATTGAAAATTTCGATCTGCGCCGCGAGTTGCGCGAGGCAAAAACATTTGGAATGGAAACGCTGGACTACCTCATCGAAACCCGTCCGGAGTTTGACGAGAATTTCCGCCGCGACTATTTCGAATGGCATATCCATTATCACCTGGCGGGGGACGAGAAGCGCGGCCTAGCGAAATTTTGCGAACTGCTCCGCAAACACAATCTTGGCGCGGTTTATGAGCCGAAATTTGTGGGCTAAAACTTCGTCAGTTTTTCCAGCTCTTTCACCCGCCGCTCGATGTCCACGCGCTTGATTTTGGTGGTGCGATTCAGCCCAAACCCTTCGCAGCAAAAGGACGCCACGACGCTCCCATAAACCATCCCGCGGCGAAGATGATTCTCCACCGGGCCGCGCGACGACGCCAGATAACCAATCAAGCCGCCCACGAAGGAATCGCCCGCGCCGGTGGGATCACACACCTCGTGCAGCGGGTACGCCGGGCAGATGAAAAATCCGCGCGGCCCGGACAAAATCGAGCCATGCGACCCTTTTTTGATGATGACATATTTAGGTCCAAGTTTGTGGATTTGCTTCAGCGCCGCAAAAACGTTCTCCTCTTTCGTCAACTGATGCGCCTCGCTATCGTTCAGCACGAAACAATCCACCCGCCGGAGCAATTTCAGCAAGTCCTCCAGCGCGATGTTCAGCCACAGGTCCATCGTATCGGCCACCACAAATTTCGGACGCGACATCTGGTTCAACACGTGGTGTTGCAGCGCCGGCGCGATGTTGGCCAGCAGGACAAACGGCGAGGTCTTGTGGCTCGCGGGCAAATGCGGCGTGAAATTCTCGAACACGCCTAGTTCGGTCAGCAAGGTCCGGCGGTTGTTCATGTTCAATTCGTATTCGCCGGACCAATGGAAGGTTTTCCCGGGCACAATCTGGAGGCCGCTCAGGTCAATTTTATGCCGCCGGTACAGATCGAGGTATTTTTTGGGAAAATCGTCGCCGACGACCCCCACCAGTTTGACCGGCATGAAGAAACTCGCCGCCACAGCGGCATGGCTGGCCGAACCGCCCAGCAACCGCGGATTTTCCATTTTCGGGGTCTTGATGGAGTCCAGCGCCGTCGAACCGACAATTAGCACACTCATTGGGATTATATTCGCTTTGGGAGATTTTAATAACCGCCGCCCTTTTGGATCAGCTCGATTTCGTAGCCTTCCGGCGCGTCAATGAAGGCGAATTTCGATCCGGAAGAACTGGTCGTGGGGCCGTCGGAAAATTTAATGCCCAATTTGGCCAGGTGCCGGGCAAACTCTTCGAGATCAGCCACTTCAAACGCCAGATGTGTCAAGTCCGGCTGGACCTGGACCGGGCCGCTGCCGGGGAAATAAGTGATTTCAATCTGTTCCGGGCTGCCCGGCACCTCGAGAAAGACGAGTTCGGAACCGCGCGGCGATTTGTGACGGCGGATTTCCTTGAGGCCAAGGACTTCCCGGTAAAAGGTGACGGTTTTTTCCAGGTCATTCACGCGATACCGCGTATGCAACAGCTTGGTGACTTTGCTCATGGGTGGATTTTAGCGGGGAAACGGCGGCGCGCAATTTTTCATTTCCCGAAACCGGTTTTCTGCCATTATAGGGTGGGATATGGGAAAACGCCGAGAAGCGCGCGAACGCGCGGTCCAATTTTTGTTCCAGCACGATCTGAATCCGCCCGAGGATTTGGACCGGGCGCTGAATGAATTTTGGGACGGCCAGCGCGCCGCGGCCATTGCCGATGAGAAAGGCGCGGCGCATTGGGGCCAGCAGGTCGAGCTGCCGCCGCCCACCGCCGAAGAGGCCGAGGCCCGGCTGTTCGCCGACCCGCTCATCAGGGGCGTGCTGCAAAATCGCGAGGCGGTGGATGAAAAAATCAAGAGCCACGCCAAAAACTGGGAGTTCCATCGCATCGCCGCCGTTGACCGGAACATCATGCGCCTGGCCATCTATGAAATGCTCTTTCGCCAGGACATCCCGCCGGTCGTGAGCATCAACGAAGCGGTGGACATCGCCAAAAAATTTTCAACCCAGGACAGCGGGAAATTTGTAAACGGCATCCTGGACAAAATCCGGCACGAGATTTTGCGCCCGGCGAAGGAGACCAAATGAAAATCGCCGATCTGCATCTGCATACGAATTTTTCCGACGGCACCTTTACGCCGGAGGAACTCGTTTTACAGGCGCAGAAGGTCGGGCTCTCCTGCATCGCCCTGACCGATCATGATTCGGTGGAAGGCTGCGCGCGCGCGGAGGCGGCGGCGGCGGCCGTGAACATGGAATTTATTGCCGGCACGGAATTGACCGCCGAACAGGACGATACGGAATTGCACGTGCTCGGTTATTTTTTGGATACGCGAAATGAAAAATTGCTGTCGGAAATCGCCCGTTTTCAGGCCGGACGGCAGGACCGCATTTACCAGATGGTTTCGCGCATCAACGACCTGGGCATCTCTTTGCAAGCCGATTCGGTTTTTGCGCTGGCCAATTGCAAATCGCCGGGCCGTCCACACGTGGCCCGCGCCATGGCCAAAGCCGGCCTCGTCCGCAATCTGGATGAAGCCTTCGAACGGTTTTTGAAAAAAGGCCGGCCCGCCTGGGTCCCCAAATCCAAAATTTCCGCCCTCGACGCCATCGAATTGATCCATCAGGCGGGCGGCCTGGCGGTGCTGGCGCATCCGGGACTGAACCGGACGGACGAAATCATTCCCGCGCTCGTGGAAATCGGCCTGGACGGCATCGAATGTTTTCACACCAAACATTCCACCGCCACCGCGGAACGTTACCTTGAAATTGCCGACAAATTTCATCTGCTGATCACCGGCGGCAGCGATTGCCACGGTTTTAGCAAAAGCAAACCCCTCATCGGCACCGTCAAATTGCCATACACGCACATTGAAAAGATGAAGCAAAAGATCGAGACGCGCAAAAAAGCCGGGCTGAACTGATTACGGCGGCATCCACTTCCAAATTTTCCGATGAATTTGTTTCAAAAGTTCAAAGCCGGCCTGGCCAAAACCCAAGCCAAGCTGGCGCATGAAATCAAACGCATCGTCACCCGTTCGCCGAAACTGGATGCGCAGGCCATTGAAGAAATCGAAGCCGCGCTGATTGCCGCCGACCTGGGCATGGCCATGACCGCGCAAATCATGGACACCGTAAAAAAAAGCTACGAAACCCAGGGCAGCGCCGGACTGGATGTTTTTTCCATCGCGCGCGGTGAAATTGAAAAGAGCTTTTCCGGCGCGGTGGTCGGGTTGCGGGAAATCCCCGGCGGTGTCTGCGTCGTTTCCATCGTCGGCGTCAATGGCACCGGCAAGACCACGACGAGCGCCAAGCTCGCGCATCTGATTCAATCGCGGAAAAAAACCGCGTTGCTGGCCGCGTGCGACACCTTTCGGGCGGCGGCCATTGAGCAGATTAAATTATGGGGGCATCGGTTGAAGGTCGAAGTCGTCGCCGGCGCTTACGGCGCGGACCCCGCCGCGGTGGCGCACGACGCCGTGAGCGCGGCCCTGGCGCGGCACGCCGATTACCTGTTCATTGACACCGCCGGACGCCTGCACACCAAGCATAACCTGATGCAGGAATTGCAGAAATTGCATCGCGTCATCGGCAAACAATTGCCGGGCGCGCCGCACGAGGTGTTGCTCGTGCTCGACGCCACCACCGGTATGAATGCCTTGAACCAGGCGCGCGAATTTCATAAGGCCGTCCAGCTCACCGGCCTGGTTGTCACCAAATTGGACGGCACCAGCAAAGGCGGAATGGTGGTCGCCATCCAGAAAGAATTGGGATTGCCGATTAAATTCGTCGGCCTCGGCGAACAACCGGATGATTTGCAGCCATTCGATCCCAAGCAATTCGCGCAGGCATTGTTTGATGAATAAATTTATTCCGGCCGTTGCGGATTAGCTTGAAAGCGGACGCCGGAATTTGAAAACTAAAGGAAATGACACCAGACGACGTGTTGCAAATTTTTCGAGACACCGGGGCGCTGCTGGAAGGACATTTCATTCTGCGCAGCGGATTGCACAGCCGCGAGTATTTTCAATGCGCCCTCGCGCTCCAGCAAATGCCGGTGGTGGAGAAACTCGGCGGCGCACTGGCAAAAAAAGTGGAAAAAATCGAGACGGTCACCGTGATTGCGCCGGCCATCGGCGGCCTGGTGATCGGCCAGGAAGTGGCCCGGCAACGGCGCGCCCGATTCATCTTCACCGAAAAAGAGGAGGGCCGGCTGGTCTTGCGCCGCGGATTCAAGATTGAGCATGGCGAAACCATCCTCGTGATTGAGGACGTCGTGACCAAGGGCGGGCGCGTGCAGGAGACGATGGATATTGTCCATGCCAATGGGGGCTACGTGGCCGGCGTGGCGGCGATCGTGGACCGCTCCAACGGCGCGGTAAAATTTGGCGTGCCCTTCCTAAGCCTGCTCTCCTTGCAGGTGGAGACCTTTGAACCGGACAACCTGCCGCCGGACCTCAAAGGGATTCCGGCGACGAAGCCGGGGAGCAAGTGAATTTCCGCAAGGATCTGTGTCGCCGGGCGCGGTTAGACTGATTTTCGCCTGTGTTCCCCGCCGCGCTACGACTAAATTCCGCCCGTGCTCAAATGGCTCAAATTTTTCATCGCTCTCGTCCTGTTGCCGGTTTGCGCCGGGGCGGCCCTGGCACTTTGGCGCGTCCTTTGCGTCACCGGCCACGCGGACACATTCTGGATTCCCTTCCTCGGCGGCGTTGCCTGTTGGTGCGTGATTTTCTTTTTGCTGCCGCGGCCGATGTGGATTTATGTTTTTGGGCATGAATTGACCCATGCCCTCTGGGCCTGGGGTTTTGGCGGCAAAGTCAAACGAATGAAAGTCACCTCGGACGGCGGCCATGTCATCATCAGCAAGACGAACTTTCTCATCACCCTTGCTCCCTATTTTTTCCCGTTGTATGCGGTCCTCGTAATTGTCGTGTTCGCCCTCGGACACTGGCTTTGCGACTGGCGCCGGTTTCTGGTCGGATTTGACCTGCTGCTCGGCGCGGCTTACGCCTTTCATGTCACGCTCACATTCCATACATTGCAGACACGCCAGAGCGATATTACCTCACAAGGCTATTTGTTTTCGGCGGTCGTCATTTTCCTTGGCAATGTCGCGGTGCTGCTGTTCGGGATTCCAATGCTCACGGGAAAAGCCGGCTTGTTCGACGCCGCAGGCTGGTTTTTTCAATGCACCGAACAGGTTTTTCATTGGTTGCAACGGCTGATTTGAGCGCCCTCGCAATTTGTGAACAATTCATTCTTGATAACCGTCGCGTTTCAGTCCATTTCTTTAGGCGCACGATATGGATTTGGCCGATATTTTAAGCAAAGAACAAATCATCCCCGATTTGCGCGCATCCAACCGGTGGGAAGCCATTGACGAATTGATAGCCAATCTCGTCGCCACCGGCAAAATTCAGGCTACTGACCGCGACGCCGTGACCGCCGCCGTCAAGAAGCGCGAGACCTCCATGAGCACCGGCATTGGCTTCGGCATCGGCATCCCTCATGCCTCAACCGACTTGATTTATGAAGTCGTTGGGGCGCTCGGCCGCTCGGCCAAAGGGGTGAACTTCGAGGCGCTCGACAATCAACCCGTCAAACTCGTCATGCTTTTCCTGGTGCCGCAGGGCCAGTTCCAAAAACACCTGCACACCCTCGCCAACATCGCCAAGCTGCTGCATAAAGCCGATTTTCGCCAGGCCCTCGAACAGGCCCCCGACGCCGACGCCATGCTCGCCATTATCCGCGAACACGGAAAAAAATAAACGGCAAGGAGCCGATCCCTTTTTGGTTCACGCGGCCATCCCGCTGCCGTTTGGCGCGTCCACACGGCGAACATCTTCAGACATTAACGACGGGACCTCGCGATTAACACGCCTGGTTCACGGGGAAACAAGGCGGAAAAAGACGCTGCCATTGGTGTTGTTGATCGGAATGGAAATGACGTTCGTGGCGGTCGATCCGGGAACCGTTACCCAATTGGTGCCCAACCCCATTCCGGGTGCATTGGTCTGGGACTCCAGGCTCCATCCGAGGTGGTCCGCCGGCCAATTAAACTGAAGTTGCTGGCCGCCAAGTTGCCAACCGATGGGCACCGATAGGCCTGAGATGGGCGTGAACTGCAACCATTCCACGTTCATCAAATATCCGCCTCCGCCCACGAAGTCCAAAACGAGATTCTGGACACCGCTGGCGTTCGTGAGCGCGGTGCTCACCGTTGTCCAAGTTTGCCAACCGCCGGTGCCCGGCACAGTGAGGGTGCCAACCAACGGTCCGTTCGTCGTTCCCAGTCGTAATTGAATGGTCCCCCCGGTCGTATCGCTCGCCACCCGCGCCTGCAAGCTCAATGTTTCAACGCCGAAATTCACGCCATTGAGAATAATCCAGGACCCGCTGGCGATATATCCCACATCCAGCCCGCCCTCCGCGCAACTCTCGGTCTGTATTCCCGGTGACTGGCTATTGTAAGCGGAGGCCCGGATGACTGTTGGAGGCAGGAAAAGCGTCACGGGGACTGGCGCTGTATTAGTGCTCTCTCCGAAACTGTTGGCCGCGAATACTTCATAGTAATAAACCGGGCCGTCAACCACGCCGGAATCCGTGAAACTTGTCGTTGAGAGATTAGTCGCGACGATGACATAACCGCTGGAACTATTCGTCGAGCGCACCAGATCGTAACTGGTCGCGGCGGCGGAGGCCGTCCAATTCAAAGTCACCTGGCCATTTGTCGCGGTGGCTCCCAACCAACCCGGCGCGGCCGGGGCGGAAACAGGAGGGCCAACGGGTGTGAGGGTTACAACTTCTCCCACCTGCGTCTGGTAGTTGAAAATGGTTCCCGTAAATTGCGTGGTGGGATTGACCGTTGAAGCGACCTGGACGGTCGTCTGCGGCCAGGGATTGGCCAGATTGAGCATCTGTCCGACGGTGCTGGTGATTTGCACGTAGGGAATCAAGCCGTTGGTCATCGCGCTGGAAACCAGGAACCCGCCGCAGGCATTCAGATTTCCAAAGGCAGCGTTCTGGTTCGCCGGCCAGTTGGGGAAAATATGAAGATTGGTCTGGTAACTCTGCAGAAACATGTTGGCCAGCATGCAGGGCACAATCGAATAATCCTCCGTGCCTCCGCCCCCGAACGAAAACATGTAATTGGGATACGCATGGTCGATGATCGCAAAATCCAGGTTCGTCAAAATGAGACCGGGATTAATGCCAATCGCGGCCGCCGAAGGAAAGAACGTGCAGTCATCGTTGCCATCATACCATTCCGCCGCCAGGTACACCGTGTTGCTGGCCGCCGCCAGCGTCGCCGGATCGCTTTCCAATCCAACGTCCCAGCCCGGAAAGATCGTTTGGGTCGAGTTCATCCCGGCGCTGGAGCCCCGGGTTTGACGGTCTTGATATACCGCCACCTCCGGCGTCGGAAAAGCGGTGCCCGAAGCGGTGTCGCGAATCACATTCATCCCCGGCGACACGTAATTCGTCCCCAATGCGCTCAAGCTGCCGATGCTCTCGGCCGGAACGATGGGCAACGGCGACAAGTTTGCCACAATATTACTCCACACCGGACGCTCGGCCGCATCCACGTTCAGCGCCTCGCTCATTTGGATCAGTGTCGGATACACCAACCGGATAAACGCCAGGGTGGTGGCCGGATTGACATCGCTGGTGCCCCCGCTCTCGTCCGAGGCGTCGGTGAAATCCACGTACTCGCTATTGCTCAGAACCAGATAGTTGTCCCAGAAATCCGCCACTCCCTTGAGGTAGGGATACATTTCAGCGGCATAATTGGTGTCCTGCGTGTAACGCCAGCGCATCGCGCAGTTCACTCCCGCAAACAAGGCGTCCGATTTTTGCGACCAGAAGGTATAACCGTCATCGCTCCAGCCCGGTGTCGGAATCAAGTGGGTGTAAAGAAAGATCCCCTGGAACCCGTAATGTTGGGCCGTGGCCTCGCCGCGCGAGATGTGGTCCAGCAACATTTGATCATAATTATCCGCCAACTCCGGATGGTTGCATGCATAAGCAACCCAGAACGTTGCCTGGACGTTATAGTCCAGCGTGTAATCGCCTTCCCAATACATGCCCGTCGAACTGACAAAGTTCCCCCACAAACCCGGCGGCGGGCAATTCGTCGCGCTGCAGCAGGCCAACAGATACAGCGAGGCATACCACTCGCTTTGGACCAGTTGATCCGGAACCTGTACGAACGACTTCGACCAGAAATTGCTCCACCACTGATTATGCCCCTGCCACAGGCTGTTGACCGAAGCCGCATTGGCTCCCTGGGTCTGCTGCGCGGCCGCCGCAAAAAAGTTGGTGGTGTTGAAGTCGGTCACCGCGGCCAGCGCGATCGTCGCCTGCCCTCCCGCCGGCACCGTGAAGTTTAACGTGTTGCCGTTGGTCGTCACCGTCGCGCCCATGACGCTTTGCATCAAAACCCCCTGCGGCGCGCAGCCATTGGCAGGCACGTTCGTGTCGCCCAGGTGAATGGTCGTCTTGTTCCAACCCATCACGTCCGCCGCCGACGGAAAATTGGTCGTCACACCCACAACGGTTCCGTTGGTGTAAATGGTCAACGCATTGCCATCGTAGGTCACCGCCGTCTGAATCCACTGGTTCAACGGCAGCGTACCCGTGGCCGTGGCCGTGTAGGCATTCACCGTGGCATTGGTAAACAGCCCGCCAAGCGTGCCATCCGACCCGCCGCTCGTGTTCAGCGTGGCGCTGAGTTGTCCGCTGGACGTCACCACCAGTTTAAATCCTCTCAAGAACGGATAGCCGCCCGTGCCGTGATTGATCAACCCCGCAAAAATGCAGTTCTCATTGCCGCTGTTGACGGCCGCCAGATCCACCCACGCCGAAACCGCAAATTGCGCCTGCGGCAACCCCATGACCCCGACGTTCACCTCGGAACTGGCATCGCCGGTCAAAACCACCGAGCCGCCATGCGGATCGGTGGTGTTCAAGCTGGCCCCCGTGCCGACGAGCGTCGCCGTGCCGGTGTTGGTCGCCGTCCATTGCAGCAAGGAGGGAACGGCGCCGGCCGTTCCCAGCGCATTCAATTGGGCGGACGACAACGTCTGGTTGAAAATCTGCAAGTCGGCAATCCGCCCTTGCAACGGCGCCGAAGAGCCGATGTTCAGGTGATTGCCCAGTTCAAGATGCACGGCATCGGGCGACACGTTCAACCAGATGGCGTTATTGGAACAACCCAACGTGCCCGGATTGCCGGCCGTTCCGTAGGCATCCAGCAATTTGCTGGAAAAGGTCAACGGCTGCGAACCAATGTTGGTCAGTTGAATGAAGGCCGTGTTCTGCGAAGTCGAAATCCATGAACCCATGTCCAATCCCGAACTGCCCGATAAGAAGCTCCCGGTGACTGTCGCCGCCCCCACGTTTTGATTCAGGGAATAGGTACTGCCGCTCAAACCCGCAGCGCTCAACAACAGGGTGCCCACCGGCATGACCACCCCGTGTTCCACCCCCCAGAAATCCGATTTGCCCACCACAAAACTCAAGGAGGTGGACGGCCCGCCAATCATCAAGGCCATGTCGCCATTACCCACCACCGGCGCATTGACGACGGTCCCGGAGGAAGGGGTGGACACCGAACTGTAACTGCCCTGGACATTCGCCGCCAGCGCCGGCCCGGTGACACTCACCTCGGGAATCGCCTGGCCAAAGGCGCTTTTGCTGGAACCGAACAATACGACAAGAATAATCGCGATAAAGAGTTTGTTCATCAAATTAGGTGGGTTCACGAGGTTTATGAAGATATATTACTTTTTTACTTATTTCAAGCCTTTCGCGGTGTCACTACGACGCGCACGCGAAAGCTTTGGTGCTCAGGCCGGACACAAAATAAAACAACAAGGCCGACAGCGCTTAAGTCTTAAACCCGTTTTTCCCAAGCGTGAAGACTTTAAGCGACATTACAAGGGACTTGATTTATGAAGCATAAAACACGCCATCGACCTGATCAAGTCAAATTCTTGATTTTACGCAAAATTAAGACTGTGAAAACGTGAAGAACAGCATTGGATATATGCTTATGCGCAAAATATCTTTGCACATTCGCCAATATTTCCTTCGAGAGTGATAAAAAAGAGGCGGAGGTTTTCACCTCCGCCTCTCTGTTTTAGATTTCGATTACAAGTACCCGCCTTACGGGTTGCTCACCTTGAAGAACATCTCCGG
>JBKQUF010000103.1:0-36361 GCA_052140285.1 Limisphaerales bacterium
TCAGGGGGTCAAGGCGCGAATCTTTCGGGGGAATCTCACCCTCAATCCTTCTCCCCGTTGAGGGGAGAGGGAGGTCGCGATTGGGCGCTTTGAATCGGTTGGTGAAATCGACGGCCACGCCGTGATGCAACCCTCTTCAGGGTTGAAATCTATTTGGGGCCGATTTCCCAGGGTAGTCCGCTGGCGCGGCCAACCCTGGGCTGAATGATCAGAATCCCTTCGGGATTCAAAACGGCGAACCGCGTGTTTCAACAGCGGACAACGCGTGGAAGATCATTTCGTTGAAATCAACGAAATGATCGAGGTCGGCAAGGGCGCACAGCGTTCGGTGAAAACCGTGATGTTGTCCCGTTACGCCGGGTATCGAGCCCATAATGACCACGCTCGAAACCGTTTGAACCCAAATGAACCCGTAACGAACCCATTATCCAAAACCCTGCTCAAAGCGGCTGGCTTTGGAGCGCGCTTCCCGTTACTTTTCATCCATGAGCGCGTTTCCCGTCAGCGTGGAAAAGGAAGCCCAACTCGCCCGGCGCATGGAGGCCCTGGGCGTGCGCGAAGCGGACATCGAAGAATCGTTTGTGCGCTCCGGCGGGCATGGCGGCCAGAACGTCAATAAAACCTCCACCTGCGTCATGCTGCTGCATCGCCCCACCGGGTTGCAGGTGAAATGCCAGGCCACGCGTCAACAGGGACTCAACCGTTTTCTCGCCCGCCGGTTGTTGCTGGACAAGATTGAAGAGCGGCAAAATGGTTTCATCGCCGCGCGCCGCGCCGAGATTGAAAAGATCCGCCGGCAAAAGCGCAAACGGTCGCGTCGCGCCCGGGAACGCATGCTCGCCGATAAGTCTCATCACGCCGATAAGAAAGCGGGGCGGCAAAAATTCGCAGCCGAATGAATCCAGACCATCACATTCCGCGTGAGACGGCGCACAAGCTGGCGCGCCGGACGTTGTTGGGATTTCTGGTCACGTTCCTCCTTTCGCGTATTTTCGTGTTCCTCATCATGGCGCAGTTCATGCCGAACATGTACTTCTTCATGCACGGCACCCATGTGCATCATCTGAATTACGGTATTTTCCTGTTGGCGGCGGTTTGCGGGTACAGTGTGTTTCGCCGTCCCGTCGGTCGCGCGGCGGAGGTCACGGCGTTGCTCTACGGAGTGGCCATGGGACTGACGTTTGATGAATTCGGGATGTGGCTGCATCTGGGGGGCAGTTATTGGCAACGGGCGAGCGTCGATGCCGTCATCGTGGTGGCGGCGTTGTTCGGGTTGGTGGCGTTTTCGCGCTCGATCCGCCGGTTTGAGCAGCGCCACTGCTGGTCGTTCGCGGTCCTGGTGACGCTTGTTGCCGGGTTTGCAGTCGTGCTCTATCTGGCCGGCAACCGCATCGGCGTCGACGTGGGGCCAACGCTGGAAACCCTTGAGGCGGCTTCGTCGCCTTGATCGACTGATTTGGGCGGTTTTGTCGCCTCGAATTTATCGGATTTTCCCGGGAAATTTGAGCCGCGTGACCTTGGCTCCCATAAATCCTCGATATTTCTTGGTTAATTTTATACAAAATCCGGCCTTGAGGTGTCTATGGAATGAAACCGTGATTGGCGACGACTACATAGATTGGTTTGAGAAATTCTACGAGGCGAGGGCGTCCGGCTTGATTCTGTACGGCCGCGCGCTGGGACTGAGCCATGGCGAGGCCGAGGACGTGCTGCATGAGACCTTTTTGGCCATGAGGCGATTGGCGGAATTCCCCCGCGAGCCGGAAAATTACTTTGTCCGCACGTTTCGGAACCGGGCGTTGAACAGCAAACGGTCGCTGTGGCGGCGATTGACGCGGGAATTGGAATCGCATCGCTGGTTCGAGAAATCGCCGGAGGAAGACCCGGCCCTTGGGGCGGCGATGCGGGCGCTGGCGGACTTGCCGGCGGAGCAGCGCGAAATCATTGTGCTGAAGATCTGGAACCGTTTCACCTATGAAGAGATTGGCGGTCTGCTGGAGATTTCGCCCAATACGGCGGCCGGACGTTACCGCTACGGTTTGCAAAAGATCAAATCCAAAATGGAAGGAGCAGATTATGAACGAGGAAGAAATGAAGTCGCTGGAGAACCGATTGTGTTCGCAGCGCCCGCGCCGTCCGTCCGGGTGGCTTAAATGGCGCATTTTTGGCGTTCATGCCATCCGGGTGCCGCGGTTGGCGCGGCTGGCCGGTTGGGCGACGCCCTTGACGGCTTGCGCCTTCTTGACTTTTTTGATTTTGGATTCGGGAAATCCCGTTCCAGGGGGGGTTGCCAATGGGTCATCCACCCTGGCAATGCTCAGCAACGAGGAGTACGCGGTGTTTGAAACCAGCAGGCAATCAGTGCAGAACAATTTATCATTGTTCACTTTTGATTGGACAAACCATGGCATTTTCAATTCTACTATGCGTTCTTTTTTACACAGTAATTGAATTGATCGATTTGTCATGAGCAGCGAAAAACCGAACCCGCCAAACGGGAAGTCCAAGGCATCCAAAGGGGCGCCGTCCGCGCCCAAGGCGGAGAACCCCTCTGTCAAGCCCGGGGCCGCACCGGCCGCCGGCGCGGTTGGGGGAAAGACACCGCCCCCGGCCAAAACGCCGCCCCCCGCGCCCAAACCGGCCAAAGTCCCGCCGTTGTTCCGAAGGATTGATTGGCTGGCATTGATCATCGCGTTTGCGGTGGTGTGGATCGCTTATCTTTTCATGCTGGCGCCGGACGAGACGCTGGAGGATTCGGGCGAGTTGTGTACGGGGGCGTTTTATGCGGGCATTCCGCATCCGCCCGGGTATCCGTTTTGGTCAATTTATTCGTTTTTGTGGACGCATTTGCCGTGGGGCAGCGTGGCCTGGCGGGTGGAAGTGGGGGAGAGCTTTGCGGCGGCGCTGGCCTGCGGATTGGTGGCCTTCATGGTTTCGCGCGGCAGCAGCATGTTGATTGAAGGGATTCAAAGTCTGAAGGAAATGGCTCCGAAATGGGAAACCGCGATTTGCATCGTGTGCGGCGTCACGGCGGGATTGCTGCTGGGGTTTGATGATTTCACGTGGAAGGAGTCGGTCGTCATCAACCGCATTTCACTCTTCGACGTGCCCTGGCTGATGGTGGTGGCGTTGTGCCTGATGCGATGGATTTATGCGCCGCACCAACTGCGGTACCTGTTCGCCTCGATGTTCTTTTTTGGGCTGTGCGCGACGATTCACCAGACCATGCTCTGCGCGGCGATGGGCATTGAAGTGGCCGTGGCCATGGGGCACGCCCGGTATGGCCGTTCGTTCTTTCTGGGCAACAGCATCTGTTTCATCGGCGGATATATCCTGATCGTGTCCGGCGTGATACCGGCGTTTAACGGCTTGTCGCCGGTGCTAATGGGGATTTTTGCGGCGGTGGGCTTTTTATCAATTGCCGCCTATGTGTGGCTGGCGATCTATACGAAGGAGAGTTTCAACGAACTGTGCCGCGACGGCGCGATAATGGCGGCCTTTCTATTTTTTTGCGCGGTGCCCAGCCAGGGCGCGGCGTGCGCTTTTTTGGCATTAATCGCGGTGGTTGCCTTCGGTTTCCTGGCGTACAACACGCGGCGTCTCGATCTGGGCTGGCTCATTGTGGTTATTTGCGGCCTGCTGTGGATCGCCGGCGTTTCCTTTTACCTTTACGAACCGATCGCAGGCATGACCGATCCGCCCATGCAGTGGGGTTATCCACGCACCGTCGAAGGTTTTTTCCACGCGCTTTCGCGCGGCCAATATGAACAGGCAAATCCGACAAATGTCTTCACCAACTTCGGGCAATTCATCCAGCAATTGGGGATGTTGATAGCGGGATTGGCCACGTCGTTCAGTTGGGTCAATCTGCTCATCGGGCTGCTGCCCATTGTATTTATTGCCAAAATGCAGAAGCGCGAGCGCGCCTGGATCGTTGGGTTGGCGGCCATTTACGCCTGCGTGGGATTGCTCCTGGTCATATTGATGGCAACCACGCCCGACCGACAGGCGGCGGAGGAAAACAAGGTGTTTTTCACCGCGTCCCACGCGGTCGTGGCAATTTTTATCGGGTACGGATTGGCGTTGTTGTCCGCCTACATGGCCACGCATTACAAAACTTTCCGCGTGATGGGGCTGGTGTTGGGGGTGGCGGCGTTGGTCCCGGCGAGCCTGGTATTTTATGACAACATCAGCACCACCTTTTTTGGAGGCACCGGACTCTTAAGCTATTACATCATTTTTGCGCTGTTTATCTGTCTGGCAGCGGTCCTTCTCCTGGCCGCTTTGGCCACGCAACGATTTCGCAAACTCAAGGAATCGGCGTCACCGGACGACCGTTTTATCTTCCAGATGCTCACGGGCGCGGCGGTCGTATTGATGGTCATCTGCCTTTACCTGGCCTTTTTTGACAGCTACCGGTATAGCGACCCGGACAGTCCGGGATTGAGCATCGACAAAGTGCTGGCCTCCTTGTCGCGCGTGGGAGCGCCCCATCAATACTGCCTGCCGGTGATCGGGGGAATCTGGGCGGTGGCAATCGTCATCGCCTTTATCGGGGCATTGGCGGTTTATCGGAACCGGGCGCCGGTGGCGATTACCCTGACACTATTTGCCCTCGCTCCGGGATATTCGGTCATGACCCACTGGGCCACGTGTGAACAACGCAATCATTGGTTCGGATATTGGTTCGGACACGACATGTTCACGCCGCCGTTTGGCGTCTATCCGGAAATGGACCGGAATACG
Organism: Limisphaerales bacterium; assembly: GCA_052140285.1. Classification (GTDB taxonomy): domain Bacteria; phylum Verrucomicrobiota; class Verrucomicrobiia; order Limisphaerales; family UBA11358; genus UBA11358. The sequence continues at coordinate 4,747 of JBKQUF010000103.1, forward strand.
ATTCTATTTGGCGGAACGGATCCCGGCCGGTTTTGCCCGACCTACATGATTTTCTGCGAAAGTTTTTTGCCCGCGGCTTGCAAGCCGATGGATCGGAATTTCAACCGCCGCGATGTCTATCTCATCACCCAGAATGCGCTGGCGGACAACACGTACCTGGATTACCTGCGGGCGCAATACTTCCGCAGCGCCCAGGTGGACCCGCCATTCTTCAGCCAGTTGATCGACTACGTGGCCAGTTTGGCGCATTGTGACGACAGTTCGGTGGTGCGTGGATTATCGGATTTGGCGTATCGCTGGCTGGATGTTCCGTTTACGGCGCGGGGCGCCAGGATTGAGAAACGCTGGCGGGCCGAAGGAGTCTATCCGCCCAAGGAAATTTACATTCCCTCTCCGGAGGACTCTCAGAAGTGTTTCGTGGATTACGAAAACGACGTGCGGATTCGCCAGCAGGAAGGCCGGCTGGAGCCGGGGGAGGATGTGCATGTGGACCAGGCCAGCGGCCAGGTTTCGGTTTCCGGCGAGGTGGCGGTGATGAATATCAACGGCCTCCTTTGCCGGGTCATTTTCGACCATAATCCCACCAACTCATTTTACGTGGAGGAAAGTTTTCCGCTTGATTGGATGTACCCGTACGAAACCCCGTACGGCATCATCATGAAAATCAACCGCAACCCGATCGTGACCTTTCCGGATGACGTTTATACGAAGGACCACGAGTTCTGGACCAATTATTCCAGCAGACTGATTGGCAATTGGATCACTTACGACACCAGTGTCAAACAGATTACGGATTGGGTGAACAAAGTCTATTTGCAGCACAATTACAGCGGATATACCGGAGACTCCAAATTTATCCGGGATGAGGACGCGCAGAAGGCGTTTTCCAAACTGAGGAGTTCGCAGGCGGGCATGTACGCCTGGCGGTTGCATCTGGTGCTGCCCAGTCCGCCTTATCCGCCGATCGATCCTCAATACATGCCGTATCGTCCCAAATCGTCCGCGGAGGTGCAAAAGCTGTATAACGAATGCGATTTTGCCTTCAAACAATCCTTTGCGTACTGCCCTTACAGCCCGGAAGCGGTGGTGCGTTATTGCAATTTTCTATTCCAATTCCAACGGTTCGATGATGCGTTGCTGGTGGCGCAAACCTGCCACCGGCTGGACCCCTACAACGGCCAAATCTCCGGCCTGATAGACCAAATCCAGGACATCCTGAAACGCGAAGCCGGCCAGCAGGCGGTCGGACCGGCGCAGGTGGAGGACATGGCAAATGAAGCCGCCACCAACCCGGGCGATTTCGACAATGACGTCAAACTTGGCGGGCTTTACCAACAATCGGCGCCGGCTTTGGCGCAGACCCTGTTCCGGCAGGTCAAGCCGGCGGCGGACAAGGCTTTGCAGGATCCGCAGACCTCTGAACACGATCTGGCGAACCTGGTGCAAATTTACGCGGGCTTGGGCGACATCCAGAAAATGGAAGTCGGGTTGCAGAAACTGGCGGTGATTCGGCCCGATGACCCGGTGGTGCATTACGATCTGGCCACAGTCCTGGCCACGCGGGGGGAGACGTCAAACGCGCTGGCGCAATTAAAATTGGCCTTGAATTTGAACGCCGCCGAACTCAAGACCAATTCCGGCGCGACGGACTTGCAGGAACAAGCCCGCAAGGACCCGCATTTCAATTCACTCCATGATTTGCCGGAATACAAGGAACTGGTCCCGCCGGGCTGACCTTTGATTAAGGCAGGCGGTCGGCGAAACAAACCCAGTTGCCGGTTTCGCGCCAATCGGATAACTTAGCGCGCTCGATTTGTCTTTTTAAAATGAACAAAGAAGATTTGCAAACCGATCATGACGCGGCGGAAGCCGAGCCGGTCGTGGCCGTCCCGTTGTCGCCGGGGCAGGTCGATGAGCTCAAGGCGCGGGCGGCCAAGGCGGATGAAAATTGGGAACGCCTGTTGCGGACGACGGCGGACTTCGAGAATTTCAAGAAACGCGCCGCGCGCGAGCGGGCGGAGGCGGTCCAATTTGCCAACGCGTCCCTGATCCAAAAAATGCTGCCGGCGCTTGATGGCTTCGAGATGGCCCTCGCCGCCGCGCAATCGGCGCGGGACGAAAAATCCGCCTCGTTGCAGGCGGGCATCGCGATGGTGCAATCGCAGATAAAAAACATTCTGGCGGAGGCCGGCCTGGAAGAGATTGACGCGACGGGCCAGGCATTTGACGCCGCGGTGCATGAGGCGATTTCCCAACAGGAGACGGCGGAGGTTCCCGAGGGCCGGGTGGTGCAGCAGGTTCGCAAGGGTTATAAATTGCGCGACCGGCTGCTGCGGCCCGCGACGGTGATTGTCGCCCGGAAGCCGGCCAAGCCGGAATAGTGACGAACAGTTCGTTGAAGAGTGATTCAATCAGATGTCCAAAAGAGATTATTATGAAGTCCTCGGCGTCAGCCGGGAAACGGGCGAGGAAGAGATAAAAAAAGCCTACCGCAAGCTGGCGGTAAAGTTTCATCCCGATAAGAACCCGGGCGACAAACAAGCCGAGGAAAAATTCAAGGAACTGGGAGAGGCCTACGAGGTTTTGAGCGATCCCCAAAAGCGCGCCGCCTATGATCAATACGGGCACGCGGCATTTGACGCGCGCCAGCGCGCGCGCGCCGCAGGCGGCGGATTTCACGATCCGTTCGACATTTTTCGCGAAGTGTTTGGCGCCGGTGGCGGCGGTATTTTTGAGAGTTTTTTTGGCGGCGCCTCGTCATCGGGACCGCAGCGCGGCGATGATTTGCGGTACGACCTGGAAATCACGCTGGAAGAGGCGGCGCTGGGTTGCGAGCGGGAAATCTCCGTCAACAAACTGGATCATTGCGAGGTATGCGGCGGTACGGGCGCGGAGAAGAATTCCGGGGTCAAGACGTGTTCGACCTGCGGCGGCCGCGGCCAGGTGCTGATGTCGCGCGGCATTTTCAGCATTGCGCAAACCTGTCCGCAGTGCAAAGGGGCCGGGCGGATATTGGAGAAGCCGTGCAAGGGATGCCACGGTGAAGGCCGGAAGGAACGTTCTTCCAAGATAAAGTTGAAGATTCCGGCGGGCGTGGATGCCGGGACCCGGCTGCGCTCCGGCGGCAACGGCGAAGCGGGCTTCCGCGGCGGGCCGTCCGGCGACTTGTACGTGGTGTTGCATGTCAGGGCGCATGAGATTTTTCAGCGGGAAGGCGATGATTTATTGTGCGAAGTGCCCATCAGTTTTATCCAGGCCGCGCTTGGCTCGGAGGTGGAGGTGCCGACGCTGGAGGGGAAGGCGAACATCAAGGTTCCCGCCGGCACGCAGCCCGGCTCGGTTTTCCGCGTGAAAGGCAGGGGAGTGAGAAACCTCCAAGGCCACGGCCACGGCGATTTGCACGTGCGCGTGCAGGTGGAAGTGCCGGCGCGATTGAACCACGAGCAGAAGGCCAAATTGCAGGAATTTGCCGCGCTTTGCGATGGTGAAGAGACGCCGCTGGCCCAAAGTTTTTTTGAGAAGGCGAAAAAATTCTTCCGATGATATCACATGCAGACGCATCGATTCTATATTGCGCCGGAACATTGCAAGGGGAATGTCGTGCGCCTCGATGGCCGCGAAGCGCACCATGCCTTGCGCGTCCTGCGTTTGAAGCGCGGTAATAGCGCCTTCGTCCTCGATGGAGCAGGCGCTGAATTTCTCTGCGTGGTGGAAGAGGGCGGGCGCGGCTCTCTTTCGTTGCGCGTGATGGGGAAAAATTTTCTTCCCAGACCGGCGTGCGCCCTGACGTTGCTGGTCGGAATTCCCAAGGGGAAGATCATCGAAGATATCATCCAAAAATCAGTCGAACTCGGCGCGCGAAAGATTGTCCCGGTGCTGGCCGACCGGGTGGTCACGCATCTGGACGGGGAAAGCGCGGAGCATAAACGCGACAAATGGCGACAGGTGGCGATTGAAGCCATCAAACAATGCGGCGCCGTCTGGTTGCCCGAAGTGGAAGCGCCGGTGACCCTCCCGGATTTTCTGGCGCGGAAGGAGACGTTTGATCTGCAACTCGTCGGCTCGTTGCAAAAAGAACGCCGTCACCCGGCCGAAATCATCCGCGACTTTGAAAAGAGCAGGGGACATCCGCCCAAATCCGCCGCCGTATGGATCGGGCCAGAAGGCGATTTTACGCCCGCCGAATTGGAGATGATCCAAAAGGCCGGTGCACAGCCCATTACGCTTGGCAATCTCACCTTGCGCGTGGAGACGGCGGCGATTTATTGTCTTTCCATATTGAATTACGAGTTGAACCGGTGAGGGGTGGGCCGGCGAAAAGAGGCTGCCGTCGGAAACGGCAGCCTTGATGAAGACATCATTTACCGGCGGTGTCCGTGATCCCGATAATGATGGAAGTCATACCGGAAATGATCGGGATGATAGGCCCATGCGCCGGTTACCCAGACCCGTCCAGTGGGGCGATAGTCCCAATAGCCCGGACTCCAAACATAACCGACTCCCGGGCAGGCCGGGATGACTTCCACGACCGGGGCGGGCGCTGCCTGAATCGTCTGGACCACCGTTTCCGGCGCCGGCGCGACTGGGATCGGCGGCGCGCAGATCACCGGCGGTGCGGCCACAACGGTTTGCGGGAACCCAACGGACAAGCCGAAACGGACTCCGGCATTCGCGGACATGACGGCCGCGCCGAAGAGGGCGGCCACGACTGCTATTTTTGTTTTCATAATCTCTTTCCTTTTTTTGCGGGGGCGTGATTGCCCGCAAAATTCCAGACGCATAAGTAACCAAATGGTTACAAGTTTGACCATTTCGTATCCCGCCTGTATTCAATGACTTGTGAAATAGATATCACCGGGCAAAAAAGTTCCAGTTTGGGCTTTGTTCAACCGCGCAAGAAATGCGCAATGGATTTCTCCAAAATCAGGCGTTTTTCCGGAACCACCGGATTGTTTTCTCCGCCAGCGCGTCAAAGGCGGTCACGGCAAGGACGAGGTGTTCCTCTTTCGTATCTTCGATCTGGTTGTGGCTGATGCCGTGGAGGCTTTGCACGAACATCATCACGGTGGGCAAGCCGGTCGCGGCCATTTCGGCGGCATCGTGCAACGGGCCGCTGGGAAGGCGATGCGATTGGCCGCAGGTCTCGCGGATGGCTTCATCGCACAAGCCGACGAGTTCGCGGTCAAACGGCCGCGGCGGAATCCGCAAGAGACGTTCCCATGAGGCTTTTACTTTTCCCTCCGCGGCGAATTTTTCCGCGGCGGCTTTGGCATCACTCAACATTTTGGCAAGCGCAGGCGGATCGAGGTGGCGCTGGTCCAGGGTGATGCGGCATTCTTCGACGACGCTGGTGACAATTCCCGGCTTGGTGGTGCAGGAGCCGATGGTGCAAACGCCGTTGCCGCTCCTGGCGGCGATGGGATAAATCTCCCGGCCCATTTTTGCCGCCGCCAGAAAGGCGTCGTTGCGGTGATTCATGGGCGTGCTGCCGGAATGCGCGGCTTGTCCGCGAAAGGTGATGGCGTGGCGTTCCACCCCGAAGGTGCCGAGCACGGCGCCCAGGGGCAAATCGAGGTCAAGCAGCACCGGTCCCTGCTCAATATGCAGTTCCAGATAGGCCGCGGCATTGCGCAGTTCCTTGCCGCTTTCCTTTACGCGCTCAAAATCAATGCCGACATTTTTTAAGGCATTTGGAAGCGTGATCCCCTGTGGATCCACCAACCCGCGCGCTTCCTCCATGTTTAAATTTCCCGAACAGGCTGAGGAGCCGAATAAACTCTTCCCAAATCTCGCGCCTTCCTCGTCCGCCCAATCCACGAGCCGGACTGTCACGGGTGGCCGGCCAGGGTACTGGGCGTTGAGGCGGCGCAGGATTTCCACGCCCGCGAACACATTCAGGGCGCCGTCGAGCCAGCCCCCGTTGGGAACCGAATCAAGGTGGCCCCCAATCAGCAGGCTTTTTTCCGATTGGCCGGGAAGCGTGAACCAGGTGTTGCCCGCGGCATCGTTGTGGATTTCCAGCGGAAGCCCTTCGACTTTTTGGCGCAGAAATTCCCGCGCCGCCAGCCAGGTTTTCGTGAACGCCACACGCTGCGCTCCGTTCTCGTCGGACGTAAGCGCGCGAAGCTCCTTCAGTTCGGCGATGGTGCGTTGGGGATTGAGTGACATTGTCATAATTTTTACCTGTCCCACAATCCACTATCTTTCCAAGTGGCAATCAAAAACCACATGGATCCACCTGTATCAATCAAAAATATTATGAGAAAAAGAATGGCCGTTCCTATCGAACCAAAACTAAACAACGTTCCAAGGATGACAAGAATGGAGCCAATTACTGGAAGACCAGAAACGCGCTTATATTCTTTATTGGGAACCCGGAGAATGCGAAGCAAAATGAATGGGCGAACGAAAGAATAAAACATGTTGATCAATGCAATTATAGCTGCTGCGATCAACCATCCGAAAGCGACGAATCGTGGCTGCGAATGGCTTAAGCCATAAACAATGGATGCTACGATTACAAATAATGGCAACAGACCGCATAATAAGCCGATGGCTCTTCGCCAAAGATTCAACTTTTGATTTTCTTGATTCACAGGGAACTTTTTAGCCGTAAAGGTAAAATTATTGTGACAACGCTTTCCAAAGCCAGTATAAAGTGACACTGGGAGAATTGCAGAGATGGAGCGAGAAGTCATGCCAACACTGAACACAACTGTGGATGGGCTTAAGCTCCCGAATCCGTTTGTCATCGGCTCGGGACCGCCCGGAACGAACCTGAACGTCATCAACAAGGCGTTCACCGAAGGCTGGGGCGCCGTCATTGCCAAGACGGTGAGCCTGGATGCGTCCAAGGTGGTCAACGTCACGCCGCGCTATGCCAAATTGCATTCGAGCGATGGCCGGGAAATCATCGGCTGGGAAAACATTGAGCTGATCAGCGACCGCCCCTTCAAGATTTGGGAGGAGGAATTTAAAAAGTGCAAGGACCAGTTTCCGGACCGGGTCCTGATAGCGTCCATCATGGAGGAGTATCGCCGGGACGCCTGGGTGGAGATTGTGGAACGCTGCCAGGCGTGCGGCGTGGATGGATTCGAACTGAATTTCTCCTGCCCGCACGGTTTGCCGGAAAGGAAAATGGGCGCCGCCATGGGGGAGAACCCGGAAATCGTCGAGGAAGTGGCGGGCTGGGTGATGAGCGCGGCCCGAAAACCGGTGTGGGCCAAGATGACTCCGAACATCACGCACATCGAAGACCCCAGCCGCGCCGCATTAAAGGCCGGCGCCACCGGGATCAGCGCCATCAATACGATCCGCAGCATCATCGGCGTAAACCTGGAGACGCTGCGTCCCGAACCGAGCGTGGAGGGATACACGATCCCCGGCGGGTATTCCTCGCGCGCGATCAAACCGATTGCGCTGCGCATGGTGATGGAAGTGGCGCAATTGATCCGCGCGGAATTTCCCGGGCGTTCGCTTTCGGCGGTGGGCGGAGTGGAAACCGGAAACGACGCGGCGGAATTCATCCTGCTCGGGGGTGATACCGTGCAGGTCTGCACCGGCGTCATGAAGTTTGGCTACGAACATGTCAAGCTGATGTGCGAACAACTGCTGGCGTTCATGGAGAGACATAAATTTGAGACCATCGACGATTTCAAGGGGCGGAGCCTGGATTACTTTACGACGCACGCCGATCTGGTGAAGCGCCAGGCCGCGCGGAAAGCCGCGGCGAAAGTCGCTACGGCTGGAAAAGTTGTGAAGAGTGACGGCGAATGGAACGGGAGCAATTTCGTCAACCAATCCGACGCGCTGTCGCGATAATCAAATTTTTAATCGAGAACAAGCCAAAATGACTCTTTATAAATATCTTCCCCCGGAGCGAGTCGGTATATTGCTCGCTGGCAGGTGGCTTTCAGCCATTCAATGAGCGGGAGCGATTTCGTGAAATAGTCCGACGCCTTGGCGCGATCAAAAGCCTGTTGATATTTCCGATCATCTGGTCGAATATGGGTGGCCATATTATATGAAAACGACCGTTGAAATCGCGGATGATCTTTTTGCGCGGGCGCGGCGCCTGGCGCAAAAGGAGAAGACCACCTTCCGTTCGTTGACCGAGCGGGGGCTGCGCCTCGTGTTGAAAGAAAAGCATGGCAAAGCTGCCAAATGGAAGTGGAAACCTATTACATTCAAAGGCGGCGGCTTGACTCCTGAATTCAAAAACGCTTCCTGGGAAAAAATTCGCGACGAAATTTACAAAGGGCGCGGCGCATGATTGCGATTGACACCAATCTGCTCGTTTATGCCTATCGTGAAGATTCTGGTTTTTATCAAATTGCCACGAAAACTCTCCGTCCAGTGGTCGAAGGTTCGGAGCCTTGGGCGCTGCCGTGGCCATGCATCCATGAATTTATTGGCGTCGTCAGCGGCAAGGTTTACAAACCCGCTTCGCCGCTGCCAAATGCCATCGCATTCCTTGAATCACTTTTCGAGTCTCCGCATCTGCACCTTCTTTCCGAAGGTGACGGTTATTTTGAAAAATTGCGCCTGCTTGCATTGACAGCAAAGCTGTCAGGCCCTCGCATCCACGATGCGCGTATTGCCGCCCTCTGTTGGCATCATGGCGTTCGTGAACTCTGGACGGCGGATCGTGATTTTTCGCTGTTTCCCCAGATCAAAACGCGCAATCCGCTGGATCAATAAGTGATGACATGAGCCTGTTAATCAAAAACGGAGAAATAATCACCGCGAGCGAACGTTATACCGCCGACATTCTGTGCGAAGGTGAAACAATTTCACGGATTGACCGGGGAATCAAACCGCCGAAAGGCGCGGAAGTAATTGATGCCGGCGGAAAATACGTTTTTCCCGGTTTCATTGATCCGCATGTCCATATCTACATGGCGTTCATGGGAACTTTTTCGAAGGATGATTATATCACGGGCAGCCGCGCGGCGCTGGTCGGAGGAACGACCACATTGATCGAGATGTGTTGCCCGGCGCGAAAGGATGACGCCCTGGAAGCCTTCGAGTTTTGGATGAACCATGCCGCCGGAAAATCGGCGTGCGATTTTACGTTTCACATGGGCGTCACCAGGTTCGACGAAAAAACGGAGCAACAGTTGCGGGAAATCGTCAAGCGGGGTATTGGCTCTTTCAAGATCTTCCTCGCCTACAAAGGCGCCTTTGGCATTGACGACACGGAACTTTACGGCGTCTTGAAGCTGGCCAAGGAACTGGGCGTGATTGTCGCGGCGCATTGTGAGAATGAGACGCTGATTACGGAGCGGTGCAAGGAATTGCTCGCCGCGGGAAAAACGGATCCCGGCTGGCATCACGAAAGCCGTCCGCCGCAGGTCGAGGCCGAGGGAGTCCACCATCTGATGACGTTCGCCGGACTGACCGGCGCGGCGGTGTATATCGTGCATTTAAGCTGCCAGGAGGCCCTTGAGGAAGCGATTGCGGCGCGGTTGCGCGGAGTCAATGTCAGCGTGGAAACCTTGATTCAGCATCTGACGCTTGATAAGACCGACGCCGAGAAGCCGGATTTTGAAGGCGCAAAATATATCATGTCGCCCCCGTTGCGGGACAGACGGAACCAGGAAGTCCTTTGGAACGGTCTGCGGAGCGGTCTGGTACAAACCGTGGCCACCGACCACGCGCCGTTTGATTTCAAGACCCAGAAGCCGATGGGAAAAAACGATTTTACGAAAATCCCCAACGGCATCCCGTCCCTCGAAGACCGTATCAACGTGCTGTACACGCATGGCGTCAAAGCGGGCAAAATTGACCTCCACACGTTCGTGAATGTGGCCAGCACACAGGCGGCGAAATTGTTCGATCTGTTTCCGCGCAAAGGGACGATCCAAATCGGCTCGGACGCCGACCTGGTGGTTTACGACCCGGATTATCGCGGGAAAATTTCCGCGAAGAAACAGTACATGAACGTCGATTACAATGTGTTTGAAGGATGGAAGATTGAAGGCCGTCCCAGCCTGGTCACCGTGCGCGGTCAAGTGGCCGTGCGCGACGGGAAATTTGTCGGCAAACACGGGCATGGAAAGTTTCTGCCGCGCGTGCCGGGACATTTTTGATTGGCGTTATAAATTTCCCCGCATTTTATAGTTGAACAGGGATTCGAAACCAGTACGGGAGGATTTGACACAATCATTCGGGAATCCAGTTTGGGCGGTGGCTTTGGTTGATCAATAATATGCGCAATTATTTCTTTTCCAGCGCCTTTAATCCTTGAGATACCGTGTCCTTCGGATTCGGGGAGAATGTTCCGATGTTCAGTCAGGGGTTAAGTTGGGCATTCATTGATGCGCTTGATGTTTTACAAATTTTTTCAATTAACGCCTGTCGGCAGTATCAGATAAAGTTGAAAATGATATGAAAGCCGCCAAGCTTTTGCCGAAGACTTTAGCGGGTTTTAGAGTGCCGGATGGCATTCCGATGCTTGCCAAGCCAGGGCGTTTGGCAGCACAAGCCTATGAACCCAGTCAGTTGGTTGGAAAGGCCACAATATGGAACCTTTAATTGCTCTGATACTGATCGTAATTCTCGCAGTGCCCGTGGCTCTTGTCGTTTTGATTGTAAAATCGGTTAGGGCCGGTGAGCGAGTGGATGAATTGTCCCGTCGAATTGACACTCTCGAAATGGAAACCCTTCGGTTGCGGCAAGAACGTCAACGGGAAACGGCAAGCACACCACAACCGTCGCCTATTCTTAACGAACCCGCCGTAACTCTTTTCGCACCCCCGCCGGAGCCGGTTTCACCCCCGCCAATTCCTGCTACCTCAATTATACCGGTGGCAAACCACCCATTTATCCCGCAGGAACCTCCGCCAATAGTGCCACCACTGCCGGAACCTGTTGCCCCGGAACCGCTGCCGGCCAACCCGGGGATCGTGCCAAAGCCAGCCGTCAATTGGGAACAATTCATGGGGGTCAAAGGCTTTGCCTGGATTGGAGGGTTTGCGCTCTTTCTGGGAGTGGCATTTTTTATCAAATATTCCTTCGACAATAATCTGGTGCCGCCGGAACTCCGGATGGCGATTGGTTTTCTCGTTGCAATTGGTTTGTTGATCGGCGGGGTGGTGATGTCACGGAAAGAATTTTCCGCCCTTTCACAAACACTCTGCGCCACCGGCGTGGTCATTCTCTATGCGGTTACGTTTGCGTGCCGTTCGGTTTATCATTTCGAATTTTTCGGGCCATTGCCGACCTTTTTGTTGATGGCGTTAGTTACCACCACAGCCTTCCTGCTGGCCGTCCGGTTGGATGCCCTGGTGGTGGCAATTCTCGGAATGTTCGGCGGTTTCCTGACGCCCATTCTTCTTTCCACCGGCCAGGACAATCCTTTTGGTCTTTTCGGTTACATCGGGGTTCTCGACGCCGGGTTAATTGTGGTTGCGCTGGGCAAACGTTGGAATTTTCTGGCTGCGCTCGGCGCGTTGGGAACGGCGTTCATGCAACTCGGCTGGATCGGGAAATTCTTTCAAAGCGAACGGTATTTTGAAGGCAATAAAATACTCATCACCCTTGCCGTCCTTCTCGGTTTCAATGCACTCTGGCTGGCGGCGAATTGGCAGGCGAAGCGGCGCGGGCAAACGAACGGATGGTTTTTGGGTTCCGCTCTTGGGCTTGTTGCCGCGACTTACGCCTTTACTGGATGGTTCCTGGATTTTCCGCCCCTCGCTCAACGCCCTTGGTTGATATTCGGTTTTGTTTTCCTGATTGATCTCATCGCCGTCGTGCTTTCGTTGCTCAATGAAAACCTTTGCATCGTGCAAACGGTCTCCGGGTTTGCTGTTTTTATTCTGCTTGGATTTTGGACCCAGGCCTCGCTGTCGGGCGAATTGTTAAACGCGGCACTGGTATTTTATCTGGTTTTCGCCGTGTTACATTCGGTTTTGCCCGTCGCTCTTCAACGGTTGCGGGGTACGCCCGCGAATCATTGGGGGACCCATCTTTTCCCGATCCTGGGGCTGGCATTGGTATTGGTGCCGGTCTTCAAACTAACCGAGATTTCATTCATCGTTTGGCCGTTTATCCTGCTCGTGGATTTGCTGGCCATCGTGCTCGCAGTATTGACAGCCACATTGCTTCCGGTGCTGGCGGTGCTGCTCTTGACTCTTGCGGCCACAGGCGCGCTGATCTTTAAAATCCCCACTGATCTTACCGGCCTGCCGACTTCGTTTTTCCTGCTCGCAGCCTTCGTTCTTTTCTTTGTTCTGGCGAGCGTCTGGCTGGTCAAAAAATTCAACCCCGATGCGCTGAAATCTGGAATCAAATTTGGCAGCGAACTTACCCCGCCGGGAGACTTGGCGGCCATTCTCCCGGCCTGTTCCATCGTGTTGCCGTTCCTATTGCTCATCATGGCCACGGCGCGATTGCCATTGTCAAACCCATCGCCGGTGTTTGGACTGGCGCTTTTACTCGTGGTTCTCCTCCTGGGCATTGCCAAATTATTTTCGCTGGACTGGATGCCGGCGATCGGCCTCCTATGCCTGGCCGCGCTCGAATACACCTGGGATTTCAACCACTTCAATCCGGCGGACCCCAATCAGCCGTTGCTTTTGGTTCTGGTTTGGTATTTGATCTTTTTCTCGGTGTTCACCGTCTTCCCCTTTTTGTTTTTAAGGCAGTTTTCCAATAAAGTCGTTCCGTGGGCTGTGTCGGCGATGGCGGCGTTGCCGCAATTTTTGCTGGTTTATCGGTTTGTCAAGTTGGTCTGGCCTAACCAATTCATGGGGCTGCTTCCCACCGTTTTTGCCCTCCCGGGACTGTTGGGACTGGCCGTTGTCCTGAAAACCATTCCGATCGAAAACAAATCGCGGATGACCCAGCTTGCCTGGTTTGGCGGGGCTGCGCTGTTTTTTATCACCCTGATTTTCCCGATCCAATTCGAACGGCAATGGATCACCATTGGTTGGGCGCTCGAAGGGGCGGCGTTGCTGTGGCTGTTCCACCGAGTGTCGCATCCGGGCTTGCGCCTGGTGGGTTTTGGGCTGTTGGTTGCCGCCTTTGTCCGGCTCGCGGTCAATCCCGCCGTACTCGAATACCATCCTCGCGCCGCCACTCCGGTTTTCAACTGGTATCTCTACGCCTACGGTTTGGTGACCATTTCACTGTTTGGGGGCGCGCGTCTCCTGGCGCCGCCGCGCCATCTGATTTTGAAATCAAATGTCCGCCCGATTCTCGCCGGGTTGGGAACCGTACTGGCGTTTTTGCTCTTAAACATCGAAATCGCGGATTATTTCAGCGCGCCCGGTTCCACCCTTACTTTTCAATTCACCGGCAACTTCGCCCGCGATATGACTTATTCCATCGCCTGGGCGCTGTTCGCGCTGGTCTTGCTCGTGTACGGAATCCTGAGGAACACTTCGGCGGCGCGTTATTCGGCAATGGGTTTGCTTTGTGTCACGCTCGTCAAACTGTTCTTCCACGACCTGGCCCAACTCGCGCAACTTTATCGCATTGGCGCCTTCGTCGGCGTCGCTCTCATCGCAATGCTGGCCTCATTCGCCTACCAAAAATTTTTCTCAACCCGCAATACCGCCAAAGAACCCGGCCATGAAGCCACTTAGTAATTTATTTTGCGGCTGCCTGTTCGCGTTCTGTCTTGCCACGGGAGGCGCGGGTTTGCCTTCGGCCTGGCAGGAGGAACAGACCTTTAATGTCTCCACTTCCGGCCTGGTAAAGATCAACCTCCCAATGGAGACGTTGAATGCCGCGCGCCCTCTTTTGGAAGATCTCCGGCTTTACGATGGCGCCGGCGACGAGATACCGTATGTGCTTGAGCACCCGGTTCCGTCGCCAAAAGTGGTCCAGGCTGCAAAATCGTTCCAAGTTTCGCTCGATGCGGGCGGCACGACAATCATCCTGCAAACCGGGATCTCTCAGCCAATCGAAGGTGTAGTGCTCGAATCGCCAGCCATGAATTTTATCAAGGCGGTCCGCGTCGAAGCTTCGGACGACGGCCAAAGGTGGCGGCGGCTCTCCCAGGGACAACCGATCTTTCGACAACCTTACGGCGCGGCCAATTTGAAGATTTCTTTTGTCCCCGTGGTTGCCGCCTGGCTGCGGCTGACCGTGGACGACCAACGATCGGAACCGGTTCCGTTCACCGGCGCGTTAGTCTATGCCGTGACGGCGGCGCCAGCGCCGGTGGAATCGGTTCCCGCGACCATTTCCGAGCGTGACGAGAACTCCAGTGAGACACGGCTGGCTTTGAACCTGGGTGCGGCGAACCTTGACGTGGCCTCCGTTCAAATCGAAACGTCCGACCCGTTGTTCATGCGGCAGGTCACGCTGGCGGTGCCGCAAATATCCGAGGACACCATCCGTGAACAAATCGTCGTCGGCGGAGTCATTTACCGGGTCGCCGTCGCAGGCCAGCCCGCGTCCGAAAATCTTTCCATGCCGTTCGACAGTTTGGTCCGCTCGCGCGAACTGGTTCTGTTCATTAATAATGGGGACAGCCCGCCGCTGCCGGTTTCCGCCGTCCGCATCGAGCGGCGTCCGGTTTACATCGTGTTTCTGGCGCGCCAGACAGGACCTTTTCATTTGCTGGCAGGCAACCCTCGTTGTGACGCGCCACACTATGACCTGGCAGGATTGAACATGAACTTGAAATCCATCCCCGTTTCGAATGTTGCCATCTCGCCGCTTTCACCAAATCCTGATTTCCTGGCGCCCGAAATTTTGTCTGGTCTGGAAATAACCGGCGCGGCCCTCGACACCTCGGAGTGGAAATTTCGGAAGCCCATCATCCTTTCGCGCTCCGGTGCCGAACAAATCGAGCTTGGCCCGGATGTCCTGGCCCACGCCCAACCGGGTTTGGCCGATTTGCGGGTGATGCACGGAAGCAATCAGGTTCCCTACATCGTCCAGCGCACGTCCATTAATCGCGCGATCGCGTTGACGGTGACGCCAACCAATGTCGCCAAGAGTCCAACTTTGAGCCGTTGGATCATCAAACTGCCGCAATCCAATTTGCCGTTGACACAGTTGACCTGTATTTCGCCCACCCCCCTGTTTCAGCGTTCCGTCTCGCTGTATGAAGAATTGGTTGATGACCGTGGTTACGAATTTTCCCATCTCCTGGGCGTGGCTTCCTGGACCCATACCCCGGAGAACCAGTCGCGGGAATTTGTGCTTTCTTTTGACAGCGTGCCCCGGGGCGACACATTGTTTCTCGACACTGATAACGGTGACAATCCGCCGATCGACCTCGAAAAATTCACCACCTTTTATCCTCTCACGCGAATTATGTTCAAGGCTGGCGGGGACGATCAGCATTTTCTCTATTACGGTAATCCCCAGGCATCGGCCCCGCGGTATGATTTAAGCCTGGTGGCCGGTCAATTGCTCGCAGCCGACAAAATGAACGCCTCGCTTGCGGTGGAACAGCAATTGAAAAAGGATTCGTGGCGCGGAAATGAAATCCCGGGCCGGGCCGGCGTTCTTTTCTGGGGAATCCTTGCCGTCGTGGTCGTCGCTTTGCTGGGGATCATTGCGTGGCTCTTGCCGAAGGTTCAAACCTAGGGTGCGGCCTACTATTGCCAGCCGCAATGAACAAACATAGCCGCCGCCGGAAGTTAAGAGAATTTTCGGCCGCGAACGTCCGGCACCCGCCAGGTCACATAAAGTAGATATTAAAATCTAATAAGCAAAATTAAAATTTGCAATCTTCCTATTTTGGGCAATCTTTTTAGGTGTAGCCGAAGCAGGAAGATCAAGATGGATAATCAGTTGTCGGATGTTGCAGTTGTATGGCGGCAGAGCAGCTAAAAGCTTCATTGAAGGAAATTGGCGACCTCACCCTGGCGCTGGATGAGCACGCGATGGTTGTAGTCACCGATCCCGCCGGGAAAATCACCTACGTCAACGACCGGTTCTGCGCCGTCTCCAAATACTCCAGTGACGAACTGTTGGGAAAGGACCCGCGCGTTGTCAATTCGGGTTATCATCCGAAACAGTTCATGCGCGGTCTCTGGAAGACGATTCAGAAAGGGAAAGTCTGGAAAGGTGACATCCGCAACAAGGCCAAGGACGGCCTGTTTTTTTGGACGGACACGACGGTGGTTCCTTTTCTCAACGGCAACGGAACGCGGCGGTATATTTCCATTGGCACGGACATCACCCGGCGCAAACGGGCGGAAGAGGCGCGGTCACAATTGGCGGCGATCGTCAATTCCTCGGACGATGCGATCATCGGAAAGAGCCTGGACGGGGTGATCACCAGTTGGAACCATGGAGCGGAGAGAATTTTCGGTTATCCGGCGGCAGAGGCCATCGGCCAATCGATGTTGATGTTGATTCCGCCGGACCGGAAGGACGAAGAGGCAAAAATCCTGGCTTCGATTGCGCGCGGGAAGATGGTGGAATCCTTTGAGACCGTCCGGGTGCGCAAGGATGGAAAGGCCATCAATATCTCGGCGACCATTTCACCGATCATTGACGAACAGGGGAGGGTGATCGGAGCATCGAAAATCGCGCGGGACATCACCAAGAACAAGCAACTGGAGGAGCAACTGCGGCAGGCGCAGAAGATGGAGGCGATCGGCTTGCTGGCGGGCGGCGTGGCGCACGATTTCAACAATGTCCTGGCGGTGATCCAAATGCAGGCGGATTTGATGCGGGACGAGCGCTCATTCCACCCGCACAATGAGTTTATCGATGAAATCAGCGCGGCGGCGGCGCGGGCGACGGCGTTGACGCGGCAACTGTTGCTGTTCAGCCGCAAAGAGACGATGCACTTCCAGGACCTGGAATTGAACGACTCGGTCGGCAACATGACCAGGATGCTGCGGCGCACCATCGGCGAGAACATTCAGATGCGGTTTAAATTCTCCCCCCAACCGCTGTTTGTGCATGCCGACGCCGGGATGATTGACCAGGTGTTGATGAACCTGGCCGTGAATTCGCGGGACGCCATGCTCCGGGGTGGAGAGTTGATCATCGAGACATCCGCGGTGGATTTTGACGAAACCGCGTCTTCGCAATCCGCCAAAGTGCGGCCCGGCTCGTTCGCCTGCCTGAGCGTGGGGGACACCGGCTGCGGAATTTCGGCGGAAAATCTGCCACGGATCTTTGAACCGTTTTTCACGACCAAGGATGTGGGCAGGGGCACCGGGCTGGGACTGGCCACGGTGTTTGGGATTGTGGAACAACACCACGGCTGGGTGAACGTGTACAGCGAGGTGGGACGGGGAACGACATTTCGGATTTATCTTCCCCGGCTGGCGCGGGCGCCGGAAACGAAATCGGAATTGGGTTCATTGACCTCGCTGCCGTCCGGCACCGAGACCATTTTGCTGGTGGAGGATGATTTCCATGTGCGCGCCACGGTGCGCCGAGCCTTGACGCGCCTAGGCTACGTTGTTTTGGAGGCCACGAATGGCGCGGAGGGGTTGGAGGTTTGGAGGCAAAACCAGAAAACCATCCGCCTGGTCTTGACGGACATGGTGATGCCCGGCGGGATGAGCGGAAGGGACTTGGGCGTCCAGCTTTTGCAGAAGAACCCGGGGTTGAAAGTGATTTATGCGAGCGGATACAGCGCGGAGGTTGCCGAGAAGGATTTTCTCCTGGAGGAAGGCGTTGACTTCCTAACCAAACCGTATCCCATCGCCAAGCTGGCCCAGACCATCCGCGCCCGATTGGATGGTTGATGAAGGCAGGCTGAAAACATCCAACAATCAAGACGTCGCAGCCGGGCATGGATGGACGGAGCCTCGCCCCGTCAGGAAGGAATTATTTCCCCATCAGATTCAGAAGTGATTTTTTGATGTTGCCGGCCTCATTTTTCCCGGTTTTTTCCACGCTGGTACCCAGGCCGGAGGCTTCAGCGGTGACGCTCTTGACCGTGGCGCTGGTGATGGCATCGAGGACCCGTTTGGTGAGGTCAGTGGCGGTGATGCCATCAGAACCGGCGCCTAGATTTGTCAAATGGATGTCGGGCAAGGTCAGGTTGTTGATTGAAAATTCCCTGCTCCCAAACAGCTTGAGCGAGCCGTTGACTTTGGCGCTGCTAATCACGAGATCGTCCACTTCAAATGTCTTGGAGGGTTTTGGCTGGCCGACGGAATTGGTGACGGTGGGACCGCCGGTGCGTTGGGCACCCTTCACATTTTCCAGAATCTGGCTTAAATTGTTTCCGCCCAACCCGCCTTCAAAAGTAATTTCCGGCGATTTTATTTCAACCGAACGCACGACAATTTTATCCGACAGGATGCTGGAGGGATTGAGACTCACGCTGATATCGCCCACGCTGATGGCATGGGGGGTGGTGTAGCCGACCGGGTTTCCGACCGCGAGGTTGGTGATCTGGGCGGAGGCGGTAAACAGGCTGATATGCACTTCATCGACGGTAACGGAAACTTTGGTGATTTGGGGACCGTAGGTCTCCACGGCGCGCTTGACGATGCCGTCCAGGTTCAGGGCGATCACGGCAATCGCAACCCCAAGGAGCACGACCAGGACCAGGAGGGAAGCCCAAAAGATTTTGCTTAATTTTGTCATGTTAGCCGTCAATCGGTAATGAGTTTTTGCACCAGCTCCACAAAGTCGCGCACTTGGTACGGTTTGGCAAGAAAATGGTCGGGTTTATACGAATCGTTGGCGAAAATGGATTCGTCCACCGTTCCGCTCAACAGCACCACCTTCTGGCGCGGATTCAATTTGCGGCACTCGCGGAGAACATCCATGCCATTCAAGCCGCCCATGGCATAATCGGTTATCACGAGCGAGGGTCTGGCCGCGGCGAATTCGGCGAGGGCCTTCCGCGGGTCGGAATAGACGCGGACATCAAAACCGAGCGGGACCAGCAGGGTTTGGGCCAGGTCCAAAAGCATCGGTTCATCATCCACGATAAAAATCGTGGGTGGGTGTTGGTGATGAGTTGCGCTCATTCTTTAGACTAAAGACAATGAGATACTTATTTTGAGGTCATAATCAAGGTTGTTTTGAGGAAAAGTTATTCACATTGAAGATTTCCTTTGCGTATAAGTCGAATCCGCTTTACAATCAACGCGAGGGTGACATCGACATTGAGGGGATTTGGGGAAGTGTGGTATGAAAACGAAAGCATCGCCTTTACTTGACCAGCAGAAGACCAACGCACGCACCGCGCGTGACGCGATTGAAAACCATGTCGAAACAAACATGACTCCTTCCAGCGAAACCAGCGGTTCCTCTTCCAAACCCAAACGTTCTTCCGCCAAAAAAATCAAAGATACGATTGCCTCCGCGATTGAAACGGTTACTTCGCCATTAAAGAGTCATCGCCCCAAGGCCAAGGCGGTTGAGCCGGAGGTGAAAGTTTCCGCCGAGACACGGGTGCGCCGCACCTACACGCGCAAAAAGAAGATCGAGCCGCCGAAAATCCTTCTGGAGGGCGATGAAACGCCCGTTCCCGCCGTCGGCGGGCCGGGAAGGAAATTTGAACTGGGACCGGAATCATCCGCTGCATCCCCCAAGTCAACCGGGAGCGCGGAAGGCGAATTGCCGGAGGCCTACGGCACTAAAAAGATTTTTCTCACCGCGCGCGATCCGCATTGGCTCTATGCCAACTGGGATTTGACGCAGGAGCAGCAGGCCAAATACAACACCCGGTCCGCGGACGGGCATCTGGTGGTCAGAATTTACGCCAATGCGATTGAAGGCCATCCGCTCTATGAAATCCACGTTCATCCGGAATCGCGCCATTGGTTTGCGCATGTCGAGCGGGCGGGGGCTTCCTATGCCGCGGAACTGGGATTTTATTCCAGTGTCGGGCGCTGGACGCGCGTGGGAGTTTCCGCCCTGACCGTTACGCCCCCGGACGCGGTTTCGGCCGAGGACGACATTGAATTTGCCACGATCCCGTTTGAATTTCCGTTTGCCCGGCTGATGGAGTTGGTCAAGGCGGCAGTCATGGAGAATTATCCGCTGGCGCGCGCAATTGAAGAGCTTCGACGCGCCGGCCATCCTGAATTGCCGCGTAATGCCCGCCCCGGCGGCCAATGGACGCCGCAGCAGGAGCAGGCACTCGCCAAGGTGGTGAGCATCGACCCGATGCGCCGCGTGTGGATGGGATCGATGGAAATTACCGAGTTGATTCGCAGGCGCCTGGCGCAGGAAATTTCCTCGATGGGCATTTCCTCCTTTGGCGTTTCCAGCTTTTCCAGCCCCCTCGGCGGGGTGGAGAAAAAGAAGGGGTTTTGGTTCAACGTCAATGCCGAGTTGATCATTTACGGCGCGACCGAGCCGGATGCAAAAGTATCCCTGGGCGGCCACGAAATCAGGCTGCGCCCGGACGGTTCCTTCAGTTACCGGTTTTCCCTGCCAGACGGCAAATATGATCTTCCCGCCGTGGCCATCTCGGCTGATGGCACGGACGGACGGGCGGCGGAATTGAAATTCAGCCGCGACACGCAGTATCGTGGCGACGTGGGCGCACACCCGCAGGATCCGTCGCTCCGGCCGCCAGTGCCGGAAAGTGTCTGATATGGATGCCCCGCCTCGTGGCGCATTAATGTTTGTCCGTTTCGTTGCCGCCTGTATGCTGGGCATCAGCATCACCGAAGTGGCGTTGTCATTTGCCGAACTCAGGTACCGTCACATGCCAATCAATATGTTTTATGAATTTTTTTGGGCGGCGGTCTTTGTGGCGGGGTTCGTCATTTTGATCAAGGCCAGGGCAGTGGCGGAATGGGTGTCCGACCTGTTGGAATAACGACTCATGCAAGGATGTCTTTCACTGGTATTGCACGCTCATTTGCCGTTTGTGCGGCATCCAGAGCACGAGAAATTTCTGGAGGAGAGCTGGCTGTTCGAGGCTGTCACCGAGACCTACCTGCCGTTATTGGAGGTTTTGGAAGGCTGGCGGCGCGACGGAATGGACACGCCCATCACGTTTTGCCTTTCGCCAACGCTCTGCACCATGCTGTCCGACCCGCTCTTGCAACGGCGGTATGAGCAGTACCTGAACAACCTCATTTCCCTGGCGGAAAAGGAAATCCATCGCACCCACTGGGACCGCGCGTACCGGGAACTGGCGTGGATGTATCATCACCGATTTACCACCATCCGTGACGCCTGGGATTTCCACCGGCGGGACCTGGTCGGCGCGTTCCGGAAGTTTCAGGATGAAGGCAGGATTGAAATCATCACGACGGCCGCCACGCACGCGTTGTTGCCGATGCTCGCCAGCCATCCCTCCTCCATCCGGGCGCAAATTCTAACCGCGCGCGATCATTACCAGAGTTGTTTCGGGCGCGAACCGCGCGGAATCTGGCTGCCGGAATGCGCGTACGTGGACGGGGTCGAGGGGTTTTTGCGCGAGGCCAACATTCGCTGGTTCATCCTGGATACGCATGGCGTGCTCCATGCGCGTCCGCGTCCGCGATACGGCACTTTTGCGCCGGTCTTCACCCCCAACGGGATTGCGGTTTTTGGGCGCGATTACGATTCCTCGCGGCAGGTCTGGAGCCAGCGCGAAGGCTATCCCGGCGATCCGCGATACCGCGATTTTTACCGCGACATCGGTTTCGACCTGGATTTTGATTACGTCAAGCCGTTCCTGCCGGCTACGGACACGCGCGGTTTCACCGGGATCAAGTACTACCGCATCACTGGCACGGCGAACAAGGAGATCTATAATCGCGGCGCGGCGTTGCAGGCGGCGGGGGAGCACGCCCAACATTTCCTGAACGAGCGGACCGCGCAAATCAGCCGGTTGACCGGACTGTTGGACCGCCCGCCGCTGATGGTGGCGCCCTATGATGCCGAATTATTCGGCCATTGGTGGTATGAGGGGCCGGAGTTCCTGGACTATTTTGCGCGTAAATTATTTTATGATCAGAAGGTCGTGCAATTGATCACCCCGGGGAATTACCTGCATCGCCATCCGACCAACCAGATTGCGACCCCCAGCGCCTCGACATGGGGCGAGGAGGGCTATCTGCGGGCCTGGTTGAACGAAAAGAACGAATGGATTTATCCGCACCTGCAAATCGCGCAGGAACGCATGAACGCGCTCGCCATGAAATATCCGAAGGCAGGCGGATTGAAGGCGCGGGCGCTGAAACAGGCGGCGCGCGAATTGCTTTTGGCGCAGGCCAGCGATTGGCCGTTCATATTGCGCGCCGGAACCAGCCCGGACTATGCGCGCCGGCGCGTCAAGGACCACCTCATCCGCTTCATCTCGTTGCACGACCAAATCACGGCGACCAGCATCGACGAGAAATGGCTCGCCGACATCGAGTCGCGTGACAATCTTTTTCCCGACGTGAACTGGAATTATTGGGGATAGGAAAGGAGAATCGTTGCCGCGGCCTTCGCCATTTTGCCCTTATTTTCCAGTTGCCTCGAACGCCGGAGGGCATACTCTGTCCATCATCAAATGAAGAAGTTTATCACCATATTGGGTTTGGCGCTGCTGGCGGTCTTCCGCGGGCCGGCCCAGGTCGTGACCGTTCAGATTTCGCTGACGCAAAACCAGTTCCTGCCGGCCGAAGCGCTGCCGGTGACCGTTCAGGTTTTTAACACTTCGGGTCAGACTCTTCACTTGGGCGCCGACAATCAGTGGCTGACATTCAGCGTGCAATCAATGGACGATAATGCCAGTGTGGTCAAACACTCCCAGCCCCCGGTGGCAGGGGCGTTTGACGTAGGCTCTGCCGAGGTGGCCATCAAGCACGTCGATCTGGAACCGTATTTCGATCTGAAAAAAACCGGCCGTTATCGGATCACCGCCTTTGTCCATATCCCGGAATGGAACGCGGACGTGACCAGCAACCCGCAGGAATTCGACGTGATCGACGGGGTGGAGCTGTGGTCGCAGGAGTTTGGGCTGCCGATGCCCGCGGGGGTGACGAATCAAATGCCGGAAGTCCGCAAATATGTCTTGCAGCAGGCGAATTACCTGGAGAAGCAATTGCGCATGTATCTGCTGGTGACCGACGCCAGCGGCGGGCAGATTTACAAGGTTTCCGCCATTGGCCCGATGGTTTCGTTCAGCCAGCCGGAGGCGGAATTGGATTCCGACAGCAATTTGCATTTGATCTACCAAAGCGGGTCGCAATCGTTTCTCTATTCCATTATCACTCCCGCGGGAAACATCATCAGCCAGGAAATCTATGATTACTATAACACCCGTCCCCATTTGAGCATGGATGGCAGCGGCAAGATCACGATTGTGGGCGGGGTGAGGCGTGTGAAACCCGGGGAGGTGCCGTTGATTGTGACGCCGGCTCCGTTGCCCGTTGCGCCGAACAAGTAAATCCGCGGCGGCTTACTGCATCAAATCCTCTTTTGAAAGCACGCGCTTTTGCATTTCATTGATAATGATGCGCACGCGGTCGAGCACCATGTCCTGGGTTTCGGCCAGGGCATACGATTTCAACTGAACACGCACGGCGGCAATCGGATTCCCGTTCCGGTCGTTGAGTGAAGTGGTAATGGCCACGGTGCCTTTGCCGTGGCCGTAGAAGATGGTTCCCTGTTCATAGGCCTTTTCCTCGGCGTCAGTCCCGGCCATGCCGATCTCAGCCTTTTGGTTGCTGGCCACCACGCGCATCCGGCCCTGGGCATCGGGCAGGTAAATCCGCAATCCCAGGATGCGCGGATATTTTTGCATGGTGACATTCACCAAGCTTTGCGCCGCGGGCACGATGGGAGCGTACTCAATGGTGGTGTCGCTGAAATAGGTCACGGCATCGGATTTGGTCCAAAAACCGACTTTGCCCGTCGAAAAGCTGGTGTCTTCCAGCGCCGGACATGCCAGGGCGCCGTCAAAGTAGAGGTAAATTTGGTCGCCGTCGCATTGCACCGACAGGGTGTGCCAGACGTTGGTGGTGATGGCCATGTCCGGACCGAGAATATTTCCGCGCACGCCATTCACGACTTTGTAAAACCGTAAATTATGGCCGAGCGCACTGGCGCGGGCCACGTAGAAGTTCGATTCGTTCTGATAACGGAAAACAATTCCCGCCATTTGTTCCGCGGCGCCGCTGACGATCTTGAACTGGGTGGTGATGGTGAAGTTTTTGAAGACGGCGCCGTCATAGACGAGCATGGGAAAATGTTCGTCCGTGGGGTCCTGGCTCAACTGGGCGAGCACCCCCCGCGTGGCTTCGCTGGTCGTCGTCGTCACCCCCGGCATCAGGGGCGCAAAGGCGGCGGGCGCCACATCCGAAATGATTTTCCAGTCGCCCGGTTGTCCCCCGCCGGCGAGGGCGCTGGTAAAATTCGTGGGTGTTTGTCCAATCGGAAAACTGTTGAAATCCAGTTTGATTTCCGCGGCCGCCGCGGAAAGTCCCAAGGTCGCCAACCAGAGAAACAAAAATTTTTGCACGTGCCGCAGATTCGCAAAAAAATCACCGGACGACAAGCATGGCGTTATCCCTCGGTGGCGTTCTTCTTCATTGACCGGAATAAAACGCCTCCACTTTGGCCGCCACGTCCTTGTAACTGGCGTCCATTTCGTAGATTTGTTTGAACTGCTCGATGGCCTCCTCCTTTTTGCCCATGCTTTCGAGGACCGAGCCGAGGTTGTAGATCAGGTCTTTCTTTTCCTCGTCAAAGACGGGTTTTTCCTTGATGGCGTTCTGGAGGGTGCGCGCGGCCAGGTCGAACATCTTGCGTTTGGCAAAACATTGGGCGAGATAGCTCATCGAGGCGAGGCGTTTGTGCGGATTGCCCTGCGCCTTTTGGAACTCCTGGATGGCTTCGCCAATCTTGCCGGCCTGGAAATAGAACTGGCCCATCTCAAAGCGGATGGCCAGGTCGGTGGGATACTTCTCGACGCGCTTCTGGCATTCGGCGACCTGGAAAATCAATTTTTCCGCCTTGATCCGTTCCACCTGCGCCGCATGGTCCGGGTCAAAGGGATTAATCTGCTCAATCTGGTAATCGAACTGTTTGACCTTCGTCTGGGCGATGGCCTGTTCGAGCGAGGGGTCGTTGCCCATCTCGGAATTTCTGATGCGGTCGTAAAGGCTGAAGGCCTGCTCGAATTGTTTCCGCTGCGCGTACAGTTCGGCGAGCGAGCGGACGAGTTTCATATTGTTCGGTTCGGCCGGCAGGCGGGACTCGTACTCGCGAATCAGCCGCTCGGTGGTGTCTTCGGATTTTTCGACGCGATGCTCCTGTTCCAACTGGGTGGACTGTTTTTTGTCTTTCAAGATGTCGCGATAGGAGCCGCCCCCGCCTTCCAGTGCGCCGTAACCGCCTTCGCTCATGGTCTTGCGCGCGGACAAATCCTTGAGCGCTCCATTCAAGTCGCCGTCGGCGGGATTTTCCCGCAGCAGATCCGTCAGAATTCTTTCCGCGCGCGCGCTTTCGCCGATTTGGGAGGCGGCATAGGCGAACTCAATGACCAGGTCCTTGTCCTTGGGCGAATTTTTGACCAGGATTTCATATACATGACGGCCGTGCGTGGTAATTCCAGCGCCTTGGCCGCGTCCACGATGAGGCGATGGGCCGAGGAATTGTTGGGGTCGGTGTTCAGGATTGATTCCGCGATGGCCATGGCTTCGGCGGGATTTTTGCTCATGGCGAGCTTCGCTTTGGCGACTTGCGGAGAGGAACCCGCGCCGCTCCACATCTTTTTGAAAAAGCC
Organism: Limisphaerales bacterium; assembly: GCA_052140285.1. Taxonomy (GTDB): domain Bacteria; phylum Verrucomicrobiota; class Verrucomicrobiia; order Limisphaerales; family UBA11358; genus UBA11358. Next base: position 30,353 of record JBKQUF010000103.1, read on the forward strand.
CTTGCTGTCGCCCGCTTTCCGGGATTGTGCTTCGCGCAACGCCTTGCGGCAGTCATAAAACGCCGGTTCCTTTTCCACGGCCTGGCTTAACAACGCAATCGCGTAGTCGAGGTTCTCGCGGGACAATGCTTCCGCGCCTTTGTTGTAGAGTTTCCGGGCATCCACCGGGATTTCATTCAGATTTTTTTCAGCCATAAGATTGAATTAATTTTGTTCGCCGTCGCCAAAAAATCAACCGCACTGCGCCTGCTGCCGCAACGCGTGGTCCACCAGGACCAGCGCCGTCATCGCTTCCACCATCGGCACCGCGCGCGGCAGCACGCAGGGATCGTGGCGTCCGCGAGCCTTCAGTTTGGTATTTTCCAGGCGAACGTCAATGGTGTCTTGTTCGTGCATGACGGTGGCCACCGGTTTGAAGGCAACCCGGAAGAAGATGGTCTGGCCGTTGGAGATGCCGCCCTGGATGCCGCCCGAAAAATTCGTCGTGGTGAAAACCTTCCGGTTCTTCGCGCGAAACGCGTCGTTGTGCTCGCGGCCGGTCATCAAAATGCTGTCAAAGCCGGAGCCGATTTCAAACGCCTTGGAGGCCGGCAGGCTCAACATGCCCTTGGCCAGGTCGGCCCCGAGCTTGTCAAAGACCGGTTCACCCCAGCCGGCCGGGACGCCCCGGGCGAGGCCTTCCACAATGCCGCCCACCGTGTCGCCGGCGCGGCGCATGTCGTCGATCAACGCGATCATTTTTTCCGCCGCGGCCTGGTCCGGGCAGCGGACGATGTTGGATTCAATGTCCTTCAATCTTACCTTGTCCGGGTTGATCTCCGCCGTGATGTGCTGGACTTGTTTGACGTAGGCGAGGGTTTCCACGCCGTATTGCTCGCGCAGGATTTTTTTGGCGATGGCGCCGGCGGCGACACGGCCGATGGTTTCGCGCGCGCTGGCGCGGCCGCCACCCTGCCAGTTGCGAATGCCATATTTGGCGAAGTAGGTGAAATCCGCGTGGGACGGGCGGAATTTTTCCTTCATCTCGGAATACGCATCAGGGCGGGCGTCCTCGTTTTTCACCCACAGGCAGATGGGCGTGCCGAGCGTTTTGCCCTCGAACGTACCGGAAAGGATTTGAACAACGTCCGGCTCCTTCCGGCGGCTGGTGATTTTTGACTGGCCGGGCCGGCGGCGGTTGAGTTCCGGCTGGATGTCCGCCTCGGTGAGTTTGAGCCGGGGCGGGCAGCCATCGACGACCACGCCAACGCCGCCGCCGTGGGATTCCCCCCACGTCATGATGCGGAACAACTGCCCGAAAGTGCTTGCCATGAAACAATGATGTGAAAAAAAGGGAAAATGGTCAAATCGGCTTTGTTCCACATCGGTAATGGTTTTAGGCGTCAGGTTCATTGAACGAAATGCTTTGATTTGGCTGGACTGGGCTGGACTAGTTTGGACAGAAGGCAAAGAAAAACTGAAACGCTGAAAATCTGACATGTGGGGCGCTGAAATGGTCCGAAAGGCTGAAATTACAGATGGATAATGGGTTCGTTTGCGGCACATATGGGTTCGGATTGGGTTCGTTTTTTGGGACAACATGGCGTTAATTGGCGTGAAAAAGGTGTTCGTTTTCGGCATAGCCGCAAAATCGCGCAAAATCACGCAAAATCACGCAACAACTTACTTTTCTTGTCATTGAGGGAAAGGGGAGCACGCGCGCCTGGCGCGTTGTTTGCGACGTCCCGTCGCGAATGTCCGCTTTCGCTGCGCTTCGGCGCGACGAGTCCGGAGGGGTTCGAGGCGAGGACGCCTCGAACGGCGACCGGGACGGTCGCGCTCCCCACACAAAATCCGGAAGGGTTCGAGGCGAGGGCGCCTCGAACGGCGACCGGGACGGTCGCGCTCCCCACACAAAATCCAGAAGGGTTCGAGGCGAGGGCGCGTCGAACAGCGACCGGGACGGTCGCGCTCCCCGCCGAAATCTGAACATTCGATTTCATCCAGGCGATTTAAGCATGGAACGGACAAAGTGTAATGTTATAAAAGAAAAGCAGAGAGCAGAAAACAGAAAGCAGAGCGCCGGCGCGGCTTCTTGTGTTGCCGCGTTGGTTGTCGGGGCGGGTGGTGTTGAATTCTGCCGCCACATTGGTATCCTCGACGACATGAGCATGTCCTATCTCGTCGAGCCGCTGTCCGTTGCGACGCATCGGCGGGACGAATTTACGTGCGAATCCCAAGAGTTGACGGAATTTTTACGGACCCGCGCACGGAAGGAAATGCAGGCGCGCGCCTCGGCGTGTTTTGTGCTGGTGACAGAAGCCGACCCGGGACGGATTGTTGGCTATTATACGTTGTCGCAAACCGCCGTTGCGACGCGGCAATTGCCGGAGGCGTTGGCGAAGCGGCTGCCGCGATACCCGCAGTTGGGTGCGACTCTGATCGGGCGGCTGGCCCGCGACCTAGCTTGGAAAGGCAAAGAGGTGGGACGGCTGCTGCTTATTGACGCGTTACGCCGGTGTATTCGCCACAGCGCCGAGGTGGGAGCGGTGGTGGTGGTGACCCGGACGTTTTACGAGCGTCACGGGTTTCTGACGCTCGACGAGCGAAGGATGTTTATTCCGATGAGCGAACTGATTGAACGCGAGGCCGACGGATGGAATGTTTAGTCCAAATCGCTTTTTACCGATTTCCGGTAAGCCCGGATGGCCTCCCGCAAGGCCGGGGTCGGCGGTCGCGGCGGCGCGAGCAGCGCTTCGACAAACCGCCGGGATTGGGCGGCGTCAAGCTGAATCAGATTGTTTTGATTGACGATCTGGCGGGCGGCTTCACGGGCGTGCAGGGTGACAAATTTGGCGAGCGAGCGGCCCTCGATGGCGGCGGCTTTGCGGAAAAGCTGTTTGTCCGCCGCGGTGACCCGGGCGACGAATCGGTGACTTTTGGTTTGTTTCAGTGTTGCCGGCACGCGTTGAATGTATGCCTCCGTGGCACACAAATCAAGATCTGATTTTTCATGCCCCGCGCTCTTGCAACCGCGCGATTTTAACCGCCCGGCCGCTGGTTTCATCGATTTCAATGACCGCGCCGTGGAGAATGACATTGTTTTTGGCCACTTCAAACCGTTGCGGCATGGAGGTGAGAAACCGCTTAATGACCGGCTCAATTTCCCGTCCCAGCACGCTCTCATGCGGGCCGGTAAAACCCGCGTCGCTCAGGTACGCCGTGCCGCCGGGGAAAATCTGCTCATCCGCCGTTTGCACGTGAGTGTGCGTGCCCACCACCGCGCTGACCTGGCCATCCAGCATCCGCGCGAGCGCGATTTTTTCCGAGGTGGCCTCGGCGTGAAAATCCACAAAGATGATTTTCGCCTGCTGGCGCATTTTTTTCACTTCCTCCAGCGCCCGGGTGAAGGGATTTTCGAGTTGCGGCTGCATGAACGTGCGCCCTTGCAGGTTCAACACCCCGATGGAAAAGTTGCCGCACGGGAAAATCCCGCTTCCCCGGCCGGGAACCCCGGCGGGATAATTGAGCGGGCGGAGAAATCTTGGTTCGTTCGCCAGCAGTTCCAAGACCTCCTTTTGGTCCCAGAGATGGTCGCCGCTGGTGATGACATCGACGCCGGCGGAAAAAATCTCCCCGGCGGTTTTGAGGGTAATGCCCGAACCGCCGGCGGAGTTCTCCCCGTTGGCGATGACAAAATCCAGGCGGGATTGCTCGCGCAATTTCGGCAGGAGCGCTTTGACCGCGTTGCGTCCGGGCTGGCCGACGATGTCGCCGATGAATAAAAGTGTCACGGGCGGATTTTAACCGGCCCAGTTTCAAAAGAAAGTGCCGATTGTATCGGCCGGAACGATGCGGATTTTTACCACGGATGGACACAGATGGACACGGATATTTAACCGCTGATGAGCGCGAACGGCGGTTGGCTGCGGCGAGAGCCTGTGCGAAAACTCATTTTTAGACCATCGAATCCATCTGCCCACTTCGTCAAAATGCGTCATATCTAAAATCTCTGATCGTTAACGAGTTCTGTTTCAACACCTTTCACACGGCCTCGCGAATTGTTAGGCATCATGGGCTACGCTCCCTCGTTATTATGTTCCCGCTCTCCATCTCAAAAACCAACTTTCTATCATCAAGATGAATAATCTTATCCCGAGTAACGAAACCAACGGCCAAAAGGTTGGAATTGCTTGTCGTCTTAATGGTCTCAATCAAAAGCCCTTTGTCAACCTGCCATGTTCCCGTGTATGACATATCCAGTGTACGAGTCTCACGGACAAACTTCGTATCGCATTTCAGACTGCCATCTCTAAGTATGGAGACAGTCCCACTTGCCGTCACTCCGGTTGGTAAAACGCCATCTACTTTCCAGTCGCCGACTAATTTGTCTGTAATGTCTGCGTCAGTCAAAGATTTGCCGTGACTGCAACCCAAGAGCAGCAGCAAACAGAGCACAAATGCAGATAAACTAAGTTCGACGCGCATATTAACGAAGCCTAAAGAAAAAAGTTGAGCCATCGCCGATTCGCGACGTGAACCGTGACAGCGGAATGGCCAGCGCCGACGGCGGTTGGCTCCGATGTTAGGCAGCATTGTCATTCCTTAACTAAAGTAACGTCCAAAAACTGTTTTGAACCGTTGGCATCTCCTCTATAGATGGTTTGTTCAAAAGGCTTCGCGCCTGCCATCTCAACTCTGACTTTAGTTTCGCCCTGACTGATCATCATCTGTTCGGTAAGATCTGTGCTGACAGATGTCTTGAAACCATTCAAGTAGGTCGTGATAAGCTGACCAGTCATGCCTTCTGGCACATGAATGCTGATCTGCAAATTGGCCTCCTTGGGAGACAGGACGGGATTCGTGGCGCAGCCGCACAAAGTAAGTGTGAAAGCGAGCAAAACGAGGAGTGATGTTTTCATAATTTTAGCGACATTCAATTTTGTAAAGCGTCCAATGCTGCCGAATGACCCAAAACCGGCCCACGGCGCGAAAAGGCGCAAGCGTGAATTTGTGACAAACTACAACGGCAAGAACAGCCGCCGTTCGTTTCAGCGCGGTGTTAAGCCACTGGTGTATCATGTCGTCTCGAAACCAAAACACAAAGAACCCCGATTAGCGCAGTCGCCAATAGTGGAAGAATGCGCAGCATATGGTATGTAGTCTTGGCCATCCCTGTAAGCACAATCCTTGTGTCTGCCTCTTGAGTGTGACCATGCCACCGCTCTGTTACAACCAATCCGTGAGCGAATAGTTGAATGGCTGCTGCTGCCAGAAAAGCGACAACAACCAAACCTATGCCAATGAGTCTGAGCTTCATCTTTTTCATGGTGTCATTATGTTTTTGTCTGACTGTGTAAAGTGGCCTAACCAGTGGGTAAGCAGAAGCTGGTAAAATGCACTTCTGCCTATTTCCCGCCATGTTCATGGCGCAGTTCTAGCTCTTTAACCGGCACAGTCAAGCATTCTTTTGCAACATATTGCCGATTCGCCGATGGGTGTGAGACAAAATTCTGAACACCTCCAAAAAAGCCCATGAAGACGAGGTTGATGTATCGATGGGGCGCAGATACTCGCGAAAGATCGGCCTCTTTCTCACGATGGATATTAAACAATCAACGCGGCTGGCGACAGGGTTGATTTTGGTTCGCCTTTGCAGGGCTTGGGGTTATTGGGGCGATTTACCCGGGGCGGCGCCCGCCGACTCGCCATGCCCCGGGCTATCTTGTTTTGTCCTTTCAGGGCGGAGAAGAAATGTGTCTCACACCCTTCGCCGATGAATAAAAGCGTCACGAACGGATTTTAACCGGAGCCGGTTCAAAAGAAAGTGCCGATTGTTTCAGCCGAACGATGCAGTTCTTAACCACGGATGGACACGGATGAACACGGATGGGGAAACATTCAACATTCAACATCCAACATCCAACATCCAACATTCAACATTCAACATTCAACATTCAACATCCAACATTCAACATCCAACATCCAACATCCAACATCCAACATCCAACATCCAACATCCAACATCCA
>JBKQUF010000104.1:0-14194 GCA_052140285.1 Limisphaerales bacterium
TGCAAATTTCCGGGGACTACCGCATCACCCGCTTTGTGGAGAAGCCCAAGGACCCGGCGGTGCTCGATTCGCTTCATTTGCAGCCGGAATGGCTTCAGAAGATGGGCATCAAGAGCGGCGGCGAGCAGTTCCTCGGTTCGATGGGAATCTATGTCTTCAACCGGGAACTGATCCAGCAGTTGCTGGACAATCCGCTCTCGGATTTTGGCAAGCACATCATTCCTCACGCCATCAACACGCATAATGTTCACGCGCACATCTTCCAGGGCTACTGGGAGGACATCGGAACGATCCGCTCGTTTTTTGAGGCGAACCTCGATCTGGTCTCGGAACTGCCGCGGTTCAATTTTTTTGACATGAGCGCGCCCATTTTTTCGCGTCCGCGGTATTTGCCCGGGTCAAAGATCAACGGCGCGGAAATTGAACATGCGGTGATTTCCGACGGCTGCATCATCAATCGCGCCCGGATCAAGGACTCGATCATCGGATTGCGCACGGTCATTGGCAATCGCACCGAATTGAACCGCGTGGTGACGCTGGGAAGCGATTATTTTGAGACCGAGGAATTGATGAAGCAGCACGATGCCGAGGGCCGCCCGCGGCTCGGGATCGGCGAGCATTGCAAGATTGAGAATGCCATCATCGACAAGAACGCGCATATCGGGAACAACGTGAGGATTTCGCCGGCGGGCAAACCGGAAAGTGTGGACCACGAATTGTATTACGTCCGCGATGGCATCGTCATTATCCCGAAAAACGCGATCATCCCGCATGGAACGGTGATCTGATTCGTCCGCAACGCGCAGGCCCACATTGCGGATATGACAGACTGATATGAAATCGCATTTTGTTGAAGATGGAGAATCGAGATTGCATGGCGACGCTGAATTTAAGGCGCGTTTGCGCGCATTGCGCCAGTCAATCGCGGCGCGCCACGCAACCGAATTGGCGGAGGCGGGATTTTTTGGGCGACTGATTTTACATTGGCGGATTGCCGTTGAATATCGGCGCGCGCGCCGGAAGATTGTGCCATCAGCGCATTCACTGTACGTCAGCAACATTTTCGGGAAATAATTTCCCGGAAAATTCGCGCATTGCCCCCTGAACCCCAAAAGTTCCTTGGCGCGTCCAATAGCTTCCTCCCTCTCCCCTCAACGGGGAGAGAATTCCTCGAATGATTCGCGCCTTGAACCCCTGAAACCTCAATTTTCGCAAGTCGTTGATAATCAACGATCCGAATTTGAGGTTCATGGGGAGGGATTGAGGGTGAGGGGTGAGAATTATATCGGCCCTTCCTTTTTGCCCCTTGAGGTTCATGGGCAGGTTGATTGCAGTTGGGATGCGCGGGCATCCTCGCGAACCGCGATCCCTCTTTAATCCGCGGTTCCATCCCTAAAATCTTCGAGCCATCGTTTCGAAGGCAATCCTGTGATACTCATAGTCCGTGGCGCAATAATCATCTTTCTGCCAGTCTGAGGTTGTGAGTCGAGGCATCGACATCCTGAAACGATTTGGTTTGCGAGTGCGGGAACTTCGCAAATCGGCGGGTTACTCGCAGGAAGCGTTTGCTGACAAGTGCGGCTTGGATCGAACCTACATCGGTGGAATCGAACGCGGCGAACGAAATCTGTCTCTCCGGAATATCGAAGGCATCGCGAAGGCCCTTGGCATTTCGCTGGCTGACTTGATGGACGGCATTTGAGATTACCATAATGGCGACCAACATAAATGTCCTCAAGAGTTGCTACGACACCGTTAAACGGAAATTGAAAGTCGATATCGTATCTGACGCAACTGGCCGGGCAATTCACGATTTTGCACTCATGTCTTTGCGATTTTTAGAATCAGAATGCGATTCGGTTGCCCTGACTTCGCTTGTCCCGGGCAAAAGTTATGTTTCGTATGCAAGACGGGGCCGGTAGTCTGCTCTCTCCCGCCCGGCGAATGTGGCTCTTTTTAATCCAGACTCAAAAGCTGTTTCAAAGCATTGGGAGGCGTGGTGGCACGGAAAAATTGATAAGAACGATCTTGCACGGATGTCGTACACCATCGCGCTTGCGCCGTGCCTGGCTCTTGAGCTTTTTGATCGTCAAAACAAGAAGGGGCCGGCAACCTATTTTGAATGTCTGATTGGACATATTTTTTCAAAGTCTATTGGCACAAATCCGCACAAGAAAGTGGGTTTGCCCATTTTGGGCCGGCAGGTTCGAATGACTATGGACTTTCTTTTCGATATGGGTGACGGAAACAAAAACATCCACCTTCCGGTCAAGATGTCCACGCGGGAACGAGTCGTTCAGGCGTGGGCGCATCAACGCCTCCTCGACGCCGCTTATGGAGACGAAAAATATCGTGGTATAATGGTGTGCTTTGCCGAGACAAAGCTCTCGATGAAAAAGCGCGAGGTTGTGGAAATTTGTGTGCCGGATCAGTGGCTCGCCTACCAAAGCTTATTGGCAAAAATGGACCGGATTTACTATTTTGATGTGCCCGCTCGATACGAAAAGCTCGCTCTCGATTTTCCTGAACTTCTTAAAATCAAGCAATTTGGTGAATTCTTCATCGAAAAAGCGGCAGTTCTAAGTGCGAAGTAACATTGTTCCGGTCCGCCTTGCTTTTCTTCCCGGGTGCTGGGCTGACCAACCCATTGCCGGGAAAGTGTAACCGTTTCCTTAGGCCGGTCCAACGGGTCTTGCCCTTTGGCTTGAGAAAAATCAAAAAATAGGAGTGATTTTTTCTTGCGTGTGCTTGAACAAGAATGCGGCTGACCCCCGGCTTTCCATTCCTTACCACGACGAACAAGTCTTCTGCTACAAATCCTTGCCTAACTAACTCATTGATTATTTCCAAATGGGTAAACCGTTGACGATTGGCGCACACTTCGTCCTGACATTTGACGATATAAATGCCGCCTGCCCGCAGCACGCGCCGCGCTTCCTTGGCGGCGGTAAAATACAGGTCAAGGACGGCTTCATGATATTTCTTTTCGGAAGTCGCCTTATTGTTGCGGTAATAGCCCTCGTAATTCTGATGGGCCACATGAGCGGTACCCCCCCGGGGTGTGCATATAAGGCGGATCAAATACCACGCAATCAATTTGGCCGTCTTCAAAAGGCAGATGGCGCGCGTCGGTTCCGGTCACTAAGTCGGACTTCAAGAGATGGTAGGCGTCGGCGGGTACTCTTCGCCAAAACACGCCACGTCCATACGTAACATCAGCAACAGTGCTTCCGGGCGCAACATATAAAGATAGAATGTCTGGAAAGACCTGGTCATTGGTTCCCATTGAAGCGCTAAAAACAAGGTCATTCGTCGAAATGCCGTCCGGTGACTTCCTTTTCCTGGGCAGAGCAATTTTGGCCTCACCGTTTTTATGCTGTGCTTCAATCACGATGATGACGATAAGCATCATTCTTCCCATTGTCAAGCGAACGAGATCAAAATCGAAGCCATACCTTCCCAGATTTCAAACCGGACAGACATTTACTTTCCCGCCTATGGCTGCTAAAACTTCCCCGTGTTCAACGACGCTGCTATTTGGAAAAACCTCAATTCCCCGCGCCGGTTGTTTCTGATTGCCGGGCCATGCGTGATTGAGAGCGAAAAGCTCTGTCTGCAAGTGGCGGCAGCCATGACCCGGACTTGCCGCGCCCTGGGTATTTTTTATGTCTTCAAAGCCAGTTTCGACAAAGCCAATCGCACCTCTGGCAAATCCTTTCGCGGCATCGGCCTGGAACGCGGATTGGAAATCCTGGCGGCCGTCCGCTCCAAATACGGCGTGCCCGTGCTGACCGACATCCATAACGAAGCCCACGCCGCCATCGCCGGCGAAGTCGTCGATATTCTACAAATCCCGGCGTTTCTCTGTCGGCAGACGGATTTGATCGACGCGGCGGCGGCAACCGGACAGGTCCTGAACATCAAGAAAGGCCAGTTTCTTTCGCCGCGCGAGATGGGACAGGTGGTGGAGAAGGCGCGGGCGTCCGGCGCCGGGAAAATTCTGGTGACGGAACGCGGCACGACCTTTGGTTACAACAACCTGGTCGCGGACATGCGGTCGATCCCCATCATGAAATCCATGGGCTGCCCGGTGGTTTTCGACGCGACGCATTCGGTGCAATTGCCCGGCGGCGGCGGTGACAAATCCAGCGGCGAGCGTGAATTTGCGCCGGTGCTGGCGCGGGCGGCACTGGCCGCGGGCGCGAACGGATTATTTATCGAAACGCATCCAACCCCGGAGAAGGCGTTGAGCGACGGGCCGAACATGATTCCGCTGGCCGAAATGCCCGCCCTGCTGAAAAGCCTGCTCAAAATTTTCAACGCCACCCGTTAAAATGTCGAAATCAATCCTATCCCCACTGAAAAAGAAGCTGGCGGGCATCAAAATTCTCCTGTGCGACGTGGATGGCGTTCTGACGGACGGTTCCATCTTCATCGGCGGGGAGCGCGAAATCAAACGGTTTAACATCCGCGACGGCCTCGGGCTGGTCCTGGCGCGGCGGGCCGGTTTGAAAATCGGCTGGGTTTCGGCGCGACCATCCGAGGCGACAAAGCTGCGCGCGGACGAACTGAAGATCCATTTTCTAATCCAGCAAACCGACAAGTTGAGCAAATCCGGTGTGATTGAGAACCTTCTCGCGTCGGAAAGATTGAATTGGAACGAGGTTTGTTTTGTCGGAGATGATGTGGTCGATTTGGGGCCATTGACCAGGGCGGGAATGGGAGTGGCCGTGGCCGACGCCCGGCCGGAGGCAAAAGCCGCGGCGGATTGGGTGACGCAGGCGGACGGCGGCCGCGGGGCGGTGCGGGAAATCGTGGAGATGATTTTACAGGCGCAGGGCAAGTGGGCGGAAGCGATTGTGGTTTACCAAGAGTGATGAATGAAGCGCAAACAAAATGTCAGGCCATGACGGGACCACAAGATTCATCGCCTCGACGCCTGGTTTTGATATTGTTGACGGCCATCGTGTTTTTATCGCTGACGGAAGATTTCGCGCAGCAGATTGTGAGCGGCAGCGCACAGGATTTTTCATTTGTGGACTATTATCCGGCGCCGAACCAAACGCAGATCCAGTCACGCTTGTCCGGAGCGGAGGCATCGCCGGTCCCGGGCGGTTTGCTGGAGATCAAGCAATGCAAACTGGAATTGTTCAGCACGAACGGCCAGCCGCAAGCCAGCGCCAACGCGCCCGAATGCACTTATGACATGAACGCCGGGGTGGCAAGATCGGCGGGGCCGTTATTCTTGCAAAACGGCGATGGAACCATCCGCGTACAAGGGGTGGGTTTTTTGTGGCGGCGGGCGGATTCATTTTTAATCATTTCCAATGAACAGAAGACGGTGATTGAAAACGGCATGATCTCGCCGGTCTCCGCCCAAAACCCAAAGCAAATGCCATGAAAAAACTTTGTCTCGTCAGCATCTTGATGATTGGACTGGCGCCGCTTGTTCGTGCGCAGACAAACTCGACCGCGTCCGGACCGTTGACGATAACCTCGCGGATGGTGGAAGGTGACTTTCAAACGCGAACGGTTACCTATATTGGCGATGTTCGAGCAGACGACCCGCAAATGAAACTGACCTGTGACTGGATGATGGCGACGCTGCCGCAGTCGGGCGGACAAATCAACCGGATCGTCTGCACCACCAATGTGGTGATTGATACCGATCGAAACGGGCAGACAAATCATTTTACCTCCGACAAGGCGGTTTATGTTTATAACGTGGAGGGCAACGTGACAAACAAGACCGTCACGCTTACGGGAAACCCGAGGGCGGAAAACGCGCAGACCATCACCACCGGCGACTCGATGGTGTGCGACCTCATCAGCGGACAATTCAAGGTTACGAACCAGACAATGAAGTTCAAGCAGGGCCTTACCAGCATGACTGGCACGAACGCGGCGCCGACGCCAAAATAACACATGACCAAGCCCCAATCACAATTGCAACCGGCGGCCGCGGCGACGGCCGCAGACCAAGCGCTGCTGTCCACGAAAAATCTGGCCAAGCAATATCGCGGGCGGCGGGTGGTGGACGGCGTTTCGGTGCATGTGCAGGCCGGCGAAATTGTCGGCCTGCTGGGCCCGAATGGCGCGGGGAAAACGACGACCTTTAACATGGTGGTCGGCATCGTGAAACCGGACGAAGGGGAGGTGACGTTTTTGGGGAAGGAGGTTTCCGCTTTGCCGATGCACCAGCGCGCGCGGTTGGGGATCGGTTACCTGACGCAGGAACCGTCGGTTTTTCGCAAACTGACGGCGGAGGAAAACATCCTGGCGATATTGGAGACGTGCAAAATGTCGAAGGAAGAACGGGCGGTGCGGCTGAAGTATCAACTGGAGGAGCTGGACCTGACGGCGGTGGCCAAGAGCCAGGCCTATCAATTGAGCGGCGGCGAGAAGCGGCGGTTGGAGATCACCCGCGCGCTGGTCACCAGTCCGAAACTGTTGCTGCTGGACGAACCATTCGCGGGCATTGACCCCATCGCCAAGTTTGAGGTGGGAAAGATTGTGCGGCGGCTGAAGGCCCGGGGGTTGGGAATCCTGATCACGGACCATGACGTGCGGGAAATGTTGAAAATCATTGACCGCGGCTACATTATTTACAAAGGTCAGGTGTTGGTGGAAGGAAGCGCGGAGTTTTTAGCGAACGACCCAAAGGCGCGCGAGATTTATTTGGGGCCGGAATTTAACATGTGAACAAAGCGGATTGACGAAAAGCCGGCAACCGTGATTTTGAGCCTGATGGCCCATGCCAAACCAAACATCCATCACCGTTGAACAGTTTTTTAAACAGCACGGCGAGGCGCTGGAAATGCGGCTGCTCGCCGGCGAATCGAATTTAAAACGCATCATCCGGGAGCCGACGGTCAATCGTCCAGGACTGGCGTTGAGCGGGTTCACGCGCTATTTCGCATACAAACGGGTGCAGGCGATGGGACACGCGGAGGTGTTTTATTTGCGGTCGCTTTCGACGAAGGAGCGGGAGGCGCGCTATGCCTATCTTTTTGCCTGCAAGGTTCCGTGCATTGTCTTCAGCCGGGCGTTGAAGCCGGACAAGGAGTTTTTGGAAGCGGCGGAAATGGCCAACGTGCCATTGTTCCAGACGCCGTTGGTGACGATGAAATTCATCAATCTTGCCACGCTGGCGCTGGAAATGATGTTTGCGCCGCGGGCGACCGAGTTGGGCAGCATGGTGGACATCCTGGGGGTGGGCGTGCTGATCCGGGGCGAGAGCGGCATCGGCAAAAGCGAGGCGGTGCTGGCATTGATCGAACGCGGCTACAGCCTGGTGAGCGATGATGTGACGCGCATGACGTTGATGGACGGGCGGGAAGTCATCGGAACCAGCTCGGAATTGACGCGAAGCCACATGGAAATCCGCGGCATCGGCATCATTAATGTAGCGGCCATGTTTGGCGTGAAAAGCATCCGCAAGGAAAAGAGTCTGGACCTGGTCGTTTCCCTGAAAGCATGGGAAGACGTGGCGGAAGTGGACCGGATCGGAATCGAGCAGGAATTTGTGGAAGTATTGGGGGTGGAGGTGCCCCACATCGTCATTCCCGTGCGTCCGGGACGCGATCTGGCGCGGTTGGTCGAAGTGGCGGCTTTCCAGACCAAACTGAAATTGTCCGGTTACAATGCGGCGCAAGAGCTGAACGACCGGTTGATCGCCCATATGAAACCCGGAAACCGGGAGGCAACGTAAAAAAGTTGGCATTTTGTTTTTACGAAGTTAGCCTATGAGCAAACCAATGAGCGCAAAGAAGTTGCCGGAGGGCGATTTTATGACCAAAGAGGTGGTGATTGTGAACAAGCTGGGCATCCATGCCCGGCCGGCGGCGCTATTCGTGAAGACGGCCAATCGTTTTGCCTGTGAGATTTTCGTGGAAAAGGACGGCGAAAAAATCAACGGGAAAAGCATCATGGGACTGATGATGCTGGCGGCCGGTCCGGGGAGCCGTCTGACGTTGCACGTACGGGGCGCGGACGCCCCAACGGCCATTGCGGAGCTTTCGGCCCTGGTGCAACGGAAGTTTGATGAAGACTGACGAAGGGTGGGATGCCCGCCAGCTATGTAATTAACCTCATTAACGGCAAGCGTTTAAATCAATTTTTCCGGCGCAAACTTGCAAAAGGCACGGATTTGAGTTCTTATTAGGGGGATGTGGCGATGGCATTGCCTTCTTCTGGTAATACTGGCAGCGTTTACTCAACGAGTTAACGCCGATACCGAATCGGCGGTGGTGGATTTGAACTACGTGGCGCTGCGCGCGCTGGAACGCGCGCAAAACCCATTTCACAACCCCGGAGGCGATCTTCCCAAAGTTTTGCAACAGAACAATCTTGATTATGATAAATATCGCGAGATCCGCTTTCGCCGCGATAAAGCACTCTGGACGGAGGAGGATTTGCCGTTTCGGGTGGAATTTTTTCATCCGGGCTATGTCTATAACGAACCGGTGCATCTCAATGAATTTACGGCCACGCACGTGCAGCCAATCCGTTTTTCGCAGGACTTTTTTGATTATGGCGACCTCGACATCCAGAACAAAATTCCGGCCAACACGGGTTACGCGGGGTTCCGGCTGCTCAATCAGTTGAATTCGACGAATGAATGGGACGAACTGGGGGCGTTTCTGGGCGCAAGCTATTTTCGTTTGCTGGGCAAAGACCAGACGTACGGGGAGTCCGCCCGCGGACTGGCATTGAACTCCGGCGAGACGGACCGACCGGAGGAATTTCCGATTTTTACCGATTGGTGGCTGGGAAAGCCGAACAAAGGCGATACCCAACTGACGCTCTACGCTTTGCTGGATAGCGTCAGTTGCACCGGCGCATACGAGTTCCACATTCATCCGGGCGAAACCACCGTGGCGGACATTGATGCGATCATTTTCCTGCGCGACCCGAAAACGATCCGTGCCGCCGACACCAATGCGCAACCGATCAAGACCCTGGGGATGGCGCCGTTGACGAGCATGTTCTGGTTTGGCAAGAACACCGAGCGCAAGCCGGATGATTACCGTTCGGAAGTCCACGACTCGGACGGGCTGCTGATGAAAATGGGCAATGGCGAAATACTGTGGCGTCCGCTGGACAATCCCTCGGTGATGCGTCATCAAATTTTCAACGCGCCCGACATCCGGGGATTTGGCCTGCTCCAGCGCGAGCGCAGTTTTTCGGCGTACCAGGACAGTTTTACGCCATTTCAATCCGAACCGAGCGTGTGGATTGAGCCGCACGATAATTGGCCGCACGAGGGAGATTTGCACCTGGTTGAACTGAATGCTTCCTGGGAGGGGTTGGACAATATTGTGGCCTTTTGGGACCCGCGCGAAAAGCCGAAGCCGCTCACCCCTTTTCATTTTGGTTACACGCTGTACTGGACGCTCGGAACGGACCTGAGACTGTCGGAGGAAAAAGTGGTGGGCACCCGCATCGGGTTGGATCCGGGCGGCGGCAACATCCGGCAATTTATCATCGATTTCGACGGGCCGAAACTGGACGCCATTCCTCTGAACCAACCGCCCCAGGCGGTGGTCAGTTGCAGTCCCAACGCGGCCATTACCGCAAACCAGGTCGTTCGAAATACGGAAGCCGGAACCTGGCGGGTAGTGTTCAAGATGCAGCCGAAGTCAAACGATCCGGTGGATTTGCGGTGTACGCTGCAGCAAGGCACCAATGTCGTCAGCGAGACCTGGGTGTACCAATGGACTCCGCCATGAATCCGGAGATCTTGCCCGATGCCAGCGGCAAACTGGCTGGCCGGCCGCTGGAAGAGTGGAACTCGGCCTACGTCAAGGTGGAGAATTATTTCCATGCCCTGCGCATCCGGAACAAGCCATTGCTGGGGCAATTGGTCTTGCGTGTGCTTGAGCGGGCACAGAACCGCGCGCCGGCGGAACCGAACCGTTCAGCCACGCAACTGGCCGCCGAGGAAATGGACCGTCTGGTCACCGAATGGTTTTCCGAAGTCCTGCAAACCAAGTCGACGAAAGCTGACCAGACCCTGTCAACGCGGGGCCGGCTGGCCTTGTTGCTGGCCGACATGCCGGGAAAATGGCAGGAACAATTTTTGCGGCCCGGCCCCTGGCCGGAGGAATTTGTGTGCGCCATGCGGGAGAGTTTTCTCCAGGCCGGCCCGGATTTCCAGATCTCGAAGATGATGCCCCGCCCCTTCGACCTGGGTCCCATCGCCACGCTGACCAATTTGGGAAAAATCCCCTATTTCCGGATCATCTTCATCTGGACGCTGTTTGCGCTGCTGTTGATTATCGTTTTCCTGCTCACGCATTAAGCCGCGATTCTTCTTTGACGGGCGCGGGGATTCCCATAAATTGCGGTCATGCCTGAAATCGCAAAATATGTGAACAACGGGTCGTCGGGGATCACCCCGACGATTGCGGAGAACGTGCTCCGGCAATTGCCGCAGTGGAAGCTGGAGTTCACGCAAATCAGCGCGCCGCAATTTCCCCACCTGGTGGACCAATTGGAATTTCTGGCCGACGCCGTGGAGGACGCGGTGGAAGGCGCCTACAAAGAGCTGCCCTATACCGCCGTGGCGCAAGCGGTCTTTGCGCTCCTTTACGCGCACAAGAAAATGAGCATCCTGCCGGAAAGTGTTCTCGAATTGGGACGCGCGGACGATTCCAGCGTGGTCCGCGCGGTTCTGATTCAGAATGAAAAAGCATTCGCCGTTTATGCCGAATCACAAGGGGTGAATTGGGAGAGAATCACCAGCCAGCCGTGATTTTTTCCAACTCAAACAAATAAAAACAACATGCAGCTTGAAACGAAAACAAGTGTCAAAAATTGGCTGATCGTTTTGGGCATTATCGGGGTGATTTTGGCGGTGTGCATCGCTCAAATTCACACAGCTGCTTTTCATCTGTTACAATAAATCAATACGTTCATTGACTAGACTCCAATGCCAATTCCCCTCGTCATGACTATCATCGGCCCGGACCGCACTGGGCTGGTTGAATCGTTGGCTGGATGCGTGGCGGAAAATGGAGGCAACTGGCTGGAAAGCCGCCTCTGCCGTCTCGGTGGCGAGTTTGCCGGGATTTTGAGAATTGAAATCCCGGATAAAAATAAATCCACACTGTTGGCGGCGCTGCAAAAAATTTCAGGCCTTACCGTCACCGTTTGTGCCGATGATCAGAATATTCCATCCATCGCCGGGCGTCTCACGGCGCTTGAAATCGTGGGCCATGATCGTCCGGGCATTGTGCATGAAATCTCCGCCGCGCTGGCGCGCGCGGGGGTCAATGTGGAGGAATTTTCCAGCGAGGTGGCGAGCGCTCCGATGAGCGGCGAGACCTTGTTCAAGGCGGCGGCGCGCCTGCAACTGCCGGAACATTGCGACCTGGCCGTTCTCCAACGCGATCTCGAAAAAATCGCGTCCGACCTGCTGGTGGATGTCTCCTTCAAGGACCTCCGTTGACTTGAGGGGCTTGGTTGGTGGGGGCGGGGCCAATTTCAAAGTTATGGAAGCCTTTGGCCGAACTGCCAGTCACCATCATGTGATACATGACGCCCGGTTCAAGCGGTTGTGCTTGCGTGCCATCCACTTCCGGGTCCATTCCATCGATATTCTGGCCGTAAGAAAAGTGAATGGTGGTGTCGCTGGAAAGTCCCACCAAGTGCCAGACCGGCAGCACAGATTTGTTGGTCTGCCACTCGGCGAGTGGAACGACTTTGATTTCGGTCAGCGGAGAGGGACTGTCGATGGAAAAAACCATCAACTCGCGCCCCCCTCGTCCGAACGGCCGGGCGGTGTGCGAAATAATGATTGCTTTTGTGCGAAACCAGTCGGTAAAGTAGATGGCATAAACGACTGCCAGCACCAAGACGAAGGCAATCAACACGCAGTTTTTTTTGTTCATAAAAATAATTGCAACATCCGCGCCGCGGCGCGCGTCTAGGAATAAGACGCGGGAACGAAATGAATGGTTATGAGAATAACAAAGCGGAAACATTTGGCCAACAAGGAAAAGGCGTTCACTCTGATTGAGTTGCTCGTGGTGATTGCCGTCATTGCCATTCTCGCGGCGATGCTCTTGCCGGTGCTGGCCCGGGCCAAGGAAGCCGGGCGGCGTATTTATTGCCTGAACAACCTGAGGCAACTGGGCTTGGCGTCACAAATGTACGTGAACGACTTCCAGGACCAATATCCAGCGCGCAACGAGAACGATCGCTGGCCGGACCATTTTTACAAATATTTTCAGAACGTCAATTTGCTGCTGTGTCCCACCGACGTCACCCTTCCCCAGCCGCCCGCGTCCCAGACTTCAGTTAACATCGCCGATGCCTCTCCACGGAGTTATCTCATCAACGGCTGGAACGATTATTACGCGGGTTATTTCGGCACGACGGCATGGGGCACCCTCGAGGGGGATATGTCAACCATCGGTCTCAAAGTAATGGTGATCCCCCAGCCGACCGAAACGATTTTGCTCGGCGAAAAACAGCATGAGGCCGGCGATTTTTACATGGATTTGCTGGAAAACGGCGGCAATGATTTCTCGGGGATAGCCGAACAGGGCCGGCACGACAATAACGGCCACACCAGCAGCCAGGCGATGGGAGCGGGCAGTACCGGCGGCTCAAATTATGCCATGGCGGACGGCAGCACGAAGTTCATCAGGTTTCCCGGGGCGGTGGACCCTCTCAACATGTGGGCGATGGCCGATACCAACCGAATCGCGTATGCGATCCCTACTGATTAGGCGGCGGGCGCAACTTTTCGCCTTCCCGGGGGTTAAAATCAGTGCGGGCAAATCCCAATAATACTATGCGCCATTTCCAACTGCTGCTGGCCGCCGGGGGCTGTGCGTTTATTTTTGCCACCCAGGCCCAGGAGATTCTGGTCTCCACCAACGTACCACCCACTAAAATTCAAAATTTTGAATTGCAAACAGACACAGTCCTCATCAAGGGATACCAGGAAACCGGAACGATCAATACCGACGGCGGGGTGGTGTCCGTGCGCTGCAAAGCTTCCACCGAAGCCACGACGGCCCACACCGAATATGGCATTGCGGTGGGACTTACCGTTAATAATGAGTACGGCTCTTTGATTGTGGATTATGACGAATTGAACGCATTGCTGAACGGCCTGGCCTTCCTGAACCGAATCAACTATTCCGTGACGCCTTTGCAGTCATTTGATGCCGTCATCACCACCAAGTCGGGGCTGCGCGTGGGAGCGCACAGCGAGCGGCGGCAGGGGGGCATCCTGTTATTCATTCAATTTGGCGATTCTCAACGGATTGAATTGAATTCCGACCAGTTCTCGCAATTGCAGAATCTCATTACGCAGGCCAAAGCGACGCTCGATGGCATCATCGGCAAGAATTCAACGCCGTAACACGGTGTCGCGCTGGGACCATTCGGGGTTCGGCGCGGGAAAATCCAGATTGTAATTCAAGCCCCGGCTTTCGGGGCGCATCAGAGCGCAATGCACGATGAGTTCCGCGACGGTGGCGATATTGCGCAATTCAAGCAAATCGGAGGTGACAATGAAGTTCCAATAGTACTCGCGAATTTCCTCCTGGAGATTGGCGATCCGCTTGGCGGCCCGTTCCAGCCGTTTGTTGGTGCGGACGATGCCGACGTAATCCCACATCAATCGGCGGATTTCATCCCAGTTATGGGAGACGACGACGAGTTCATCCGCGTTGGTCGCGTTGCCGGATTGCCACGGCGGAATGGAAACCTCCGTCGCGGCGTCGCGGCGTTCGATGGCCCTTTGGGCGGCGCGATGCGCGCAGACCAGGGCTTCCAGCAGGGAATTGCTGGCCAGGCGGTTCGCTCCATGCAAACCCGTGCAGCCCACCTCGCCCACGGCATAAAGTCCCGCGATGTTTGTCTCGCCATCCACATTGGTGACCACGCCGCCACACTGATAGTGCGCGGCCGGCACCACGGGAATCGGTTCCTTGGTGATATCAATGCCGTAGCCGAGGCAGGTTTGATAAATATTCGGAAACCGTTCGATGATGAATTTGGCGGATTTGTGGGTGATATCCAGCAACACGCAATCCGCGCCGGATTTTTTCATTTCGCTGTCGATGGCGCGGGCCACGATATCACGGGGCGCCAGGGATTTCATGGGGTGCGCGCCGTCCATAAATGCCTCGCCCGCCAGATTCCTCAAAACGCCGCCTTCGCCGCGCACGGCTTC
>JBKQUF010000105.1:0-5417 GCA_052140285.1 Limisphaerales bacterium
GGGGAGAAGGAAGAAACCGGCGGACGTGTCGAGGAACATCGGGGGTTCAGGGGGACAAGGCGCGAATCTTCCGGAGGATTCTCTCCCTTCAACGAAGAGAGGGATTGGGTGAGGGGTAGAATGCAGATTGATTACTGCTCTTTTTGAACTTGGCAATCAAAACGATTCCGCCACCTTGATTTAGTGATTCATCCAACCGCTATCATCCATCCGAACGCGAAACTGGACACCACTGTCCGCGTCGGCCCTTATGCGGTGATTGACGAAGGCGTGGAACTGGGGGCGAATTGCGTTGTGGGACCGCACGTCTATCTCACCGGGCGGACGAAAATCGGGGCGAACAATGTTTTTCACGCCGGCGGTGTTATTGGCGACGCGCCGCAGGATTTAAAATATAAAAATGAGCCGACGCGCCTGCGCATCGGCGATGGAAATGTTTTTCGCGAACACGTCACCGTCCATCGTTCGACCAAAATGGACGCGGAAACGGTGGTCGGTTCCCACAACTTTCTGATGGCGAACTCGCACGTGGGCCACAACTGCCTCGTCGGGAACCACGTCATCCTGGCGAACAGCGCGTTGCTGGCCGGGCACGTTGAAATACAGGACCGCGCGTTTATTTCCGGGAGTTGCCTGGTGCATCAATTCTGCCGGGTCGGGACCCTGGCGATCATGCAGGGCGGTTCGGCGATCAGCAAGGATTTGCCTCCCTATTGCGTCAGCAAGGGGGTGAATTCGATCTGCGGCCTGAACGTGGTCGGGTTGCGGCGCGCGAATTTTTCCCCAGACGAACGGATGGAGTTAAAACGGCTTTACCGCACCTTGTTTCGGGCGGAACAAAATCTGGGGGAAGCCCTCGCGCAGGCGCGGAAAAATTTTTGCAGCGAGCCGGCGAAAGTTCTGCTAGAATTTGTTGAGCAAGCCAAACGCGGAGTTTGCGCGGATGTTCGCAGCGCGACCTCCGAAATCGAATAATCGCCATGTATAAAATTGTCGGAGCAGACGGACGGGTTTACGGCCCGGTTTCGGCCGAGCAAATCAAGCAATGGATCGCGGAAGGCCGCGCCAATGCCCAAAGCCAGGCCCTGGCGGACGGCGCCGCGGCCTGGAAGCCGCTCGTGATGTTTCCCGAATTCGCGGGTTTCTTTGCGCCTCAAGTTCCTCCCACTATTCCGCTCCTGGTGGCGCCCGCCCCCCGACGGATCAGCGGCGCGGCGACCGCAGGATTGATTTTCGGGATTTTGAGCGTGGTCTGTTGTTGCAAATTTCTATTCTGCATTCTGGGAATTGTTTTTTCGCTCATCGGCCTGTCGCAAATCAGCCACCATCCGGCACTCTACGAAGGCCGAAGCATGGCGATCATTGGACTGGTGCTTTCAATTTTAGGCGCACTATTCGCCGTAATCTTAATAGGCTTCGCCCTGGCCAGCGGCAATTTGCAATACCATTGGGCGATGCACCGTTTTTGACCATGACCCGCGCCGAGCCACAACCCGTGCCGCCAAAAATCAGAACGGCCCCCTCGCTGACGTTTTTTGCCATCGCCGTTTCGTCGTTCGTCGTGGCCGGCGGCCTGGCCTTTGTCTATTCTTTCAACCCCAGCACCCACGGATTTTATCCCACCTGCCTGTTTCACCAATTGACCGGACTCAACTGCCCCGGCTGCGGCGCCACCCGCTCGCTGTATGCGTTGCTGCATGGAAATTTGAGCATCGCCTTGCGCGACAATGCGTTGTTCGTTCTTTCGCTGGGCGCCGGAGGCATTTTCGGCGCCAGGTTTCTGCTGGAAAAATGGCGAAACCCGCGGGCGCAATTCCATCTGCCGCCCAAATTCATCTGGTCCTACCTCGTCGTTGCGGTCGTTTTCGCCGTAGCGCGCAATCTGCCGGCGTTTTCCTTTCTATCGCCGTAGGATTTTTGGCTTTTGCCATCCGGTCCGCTGGTGTTCAATTCACGGGTTATGAGCCTGACACATCCATTGACAACAACGACGTTTGACCTGCCGGGTTTTCGGGTCACCAAATCGTTCGGCGTGGTTCGCGGAATCATCGTTCGTTCGCGTTCGGTGATCGGCAACATTGGGGCGAATATTCAGAGCCTTTTTGGAGGGAACATTTCGCTCTACACCGAGCTTTGTGAGCGGGCGCGGGAAGACGCGTTCAATCTCATGTTGACCCACGCCGGCCAATTGGGCGCGAACGCCGTGATCGGTGTCCGCTATGACGCCACCGAAATCTCACAGGGCATTACCGAAGTACTTTGCTACGGCACGGCTGTTTATGTGGAAGCAGACACCCATTAAACGCCGGAAAGGCCGTCCCCGGCGCCGGCCGGGGGGTCTCAACCTTCATCCCCCCGACTGATCATGGCCGGACACAACAAATGGGCTAAGGTCAAGCGCCTCAAAGCGGTGGTGGACGCCAAACGCGGGAAGATTTTCGCCAAGCTCGCGCGAGAAATCACCATGCTCGCGAAAACCGGCGGCGGCGATCCGGAAATGAATCCGCGCCTGCGCATGGTCCTATTCAAGTGCCGCACCGTGAATATGCCCACCGATAACATCGACCGCGCCATTAAAAAAGGCGCCGGCGGCGGGGAAGGCGCGACTTTCGAAGACCTCACCTACGAAATCTACGCGCCGCATGGGGTCGCCCTGCTCGTGGAAATCAGCACGGACAACCGCAACCGGACGGCGGCGGAAATCCGCAGCATCGTCACCAAGAACGGCGGCTCCATCGCCACCGTCGGCTCCGTCAGCCGGTTGTTTCATCGCCAGGGCCAGATCATCATCTCCAAAGACGCGGCCACGGAAGAGAAACTGATGGAACTGGCCCTGGAGGCCGGGGCGGAAGATTTCAAATCCGACGAAGAAGGATTTGAAATTTTGACGGAACCGGCGATGTTTGAAGCGGTGCATCAAAAAATGGAGCGAGCGGGAATCAAGTTTGAAGCCGCGGAAATCACGTCCCTGCCCACCGTCACGGTTCCTCTGTCGGACCCGGCGGCCATCGCCGCCGCCGGTAAATTGATCGACGCCCTGGAAGAGCATGATGACGTGAAAGAGGTGTTTTCCAACGCGGAAATCTCCGAGACCGCCGCCCCATGAAGCCATTAACCGGCGACTCCCTTCTGGCGCGGCTCCTGGGCAAGGTTGCGGCGGTGGTCATCCACCGGCCCCACTGGTTTATTTGGCCCCAGATCGCCCTGCTCTGCGCCGGCGTGGTGGTGACGTGTCTCTTTTTGCAGTTCGACACGAACCGGGATGACCTGGTCGGCAAAAATCTCAAATATGAGAGGAATTTTCTCGCCCTCCAACGGGAATTTCCCCAACAAGGAAACGACTTGGTCGTGGCCGTCGAGAGCGATGACACCGAAAAGAACCGCCAGTTTATCGAGCGCCTCGCCGCAAAGATGATGCTGGAGACCAATTTGTTTCGCGATGTCTTCTACCAGCATGACCTGGCCGCGATGGGGACCAAGGCGCTGTATTTTGTGCCGGTCACCAACCTGCCGCCCATCCTGGACACGCTGCATGACGATCTGCCGTTCATCGGGCAATTCACGCAAACGACCAATCTCGACACCTTCTTCGAGCAGATCAACACGGATTTCCGCACCACCTCGGGGGGGACCAATGCCCAGATCGAATCCATGCTCCAGGCGCTTCCGGTCCTTTCCAGGATCCTCACGCAAGCCACGGCCTGCCTGCAAATGCCCGGACGGCCCCCTTCCCCCGGCGTCGCTTCGCTGTTTGGCTCAACCGACGTCTCCGATGTCTATATCACCTATGAAACCAACCGGATCTTTCTGTTGACCACCCATGCCCCCAACGACGACCTCAACGGCGACGCCATCGCCGAGTTGCGACAATTGATCTCCGCAACGCAAAATGAAGTGCCCGGCGTCAACGTCGGTCTCACGGGTGAACCGGTGCTGGATTACGACGAAATGGTCCAGTCGCAAAAGGACATGACCAAGGCCACCATTGTCTCCCTGCTGTTGTGCGCGGTGATTTTTATCTACGGTTACAACGAAACCGGACGGCCGATCAAAGCCACCGTCTGCCTGGTCATCGGCCTGGGCTACACGATGGCGTTCACCACGCTCGCCATTGGCCATTTGAACATCCTCACCATCACCTTCGTGCCGATGCTGGTGGGATTGGCGATTGATTTTGGCGTCCATTTAATCACGCGTTTTGAGGAGGAGTTGCGCAAAGGCAATGAAAGCGTCCCGGCGATGACCACGGCCATGGTTTACACCGGCCAGGGAATTTTTACCGGCGCCCTCACGACTGCGGGCGCGTTCATCGCGATGGCCTTCACGCATTTCAAAGGCATCCAGGAAATGGGCATCATTTGCGGCGGCGGCTTGCTCTTGTGCCTCGTTCCAATGATGACCATGCTGCCGGCCCTCCTGCTTCGCGGGCGGCAAAACATCATCGACCGCCACATGAAGGAAGATGTCGCCCGCGCCCGGATTGAAAGCATCTGGCTGGGCCGCCCGGTGGCAGTCATCACTGTGGTCCTCGTGCTTGGAGCGATGGGCGGGGTCGAGATTTGGCGCGGCAAGGTGAAATTCGACTACAACCTTGTTCAGATGCAAAGCCCGCATCTGCCCTCCGTGATTTTCATGCACAAATTGATTAACACGGCCGATCGGTCGGTTTTGTCCGGCGCCATCGTCGCGACGAATTTGTCGGAAGCGATTTCGCTGGAGAAAAAAATCCAAGGTTTGCCGACCGTGGCCGAAGTTGAACCGCCGCCGGAGATGCTCGACGATTTCCTTCCGGGAAACCAAAGTCAAAAACTGCCATTGATTCGGGCAATAAAACGGGAAGTGGCCCCCTTGCATTTCAGCCCACCGGACCGGGGGCCCGTCGATCTGAACGCTCTCAGCGCCACGCTTTATTCGCTGGGCGGCTACTGCGGCCTGGCCGTGCAGCAAATCGGAACGAATGACTCCGACCTGGCCGTGCAGCTTCTCTCGCTCCAGCAAGACATTGAGAACTTCCGCAAAGGCATGCTCGCCGGCAATGCCAACACGCTCGAAGAGCATTCACAGAAACTGGCGGTGTTTCAACAGGCCCTTTTCACCGACGTCCGCGACACTTTCCAATCGTTGCAGGATCAAAACGACACCACGCCGCTTACCCCGGACGATTTGCCCTCCGCCCTTCGCGACCAATTCATTGGCCTGGGCGGAAAATTCCTGTTGCAAATCTATCCAAACGACGACGTGTGGCAGCGGGCCAACCAGGAGAAATTTGTCGCCGATTTGCGGACGATAGATCCAAATGCCACCGGCACGCCCGTGCAGTTGCTCGAATATGAAAGCCTGCTCAAGAACAGCTATATCCGCGCGGCCTGGTACTCATTGATCGCCATTGCCATCATGGTCCTGTTCCACTTTCGAAG
>JBKQUF010000106.1:0-3016 GCA_052140285.1 Limisphaerales bacterium
GTAGTGAACGTCTTGCCCGCACCGGTGGCCATCTGGACGAGGGAGCGGGGATGATTTTCGGCGAGAGATTTTTCCAGGGCGGTGTTGCACTCAATCTGGCAGTCGCGCATCCCTTGGGTTGGCATTGGCGGCAGATGTTGAAGGCGGGCGCGAAGCGTGTCGGGTTGAGTCAGCCACTCCGCAAGGGTTTCGGGGCGATGAAAGCTGAACACCTGCCGCGAGCGCGGTTCGGGGTCACGCTCGTCGCGGAAAAAAGTTTCGATGCCGGTGGATTCGTAAAGAAAGGGCAGCGAACCGGGGGATTTCAGAAAGTCTGGGAGGCTCGTCCCATAGCGTCCCGATTGATCCGCAACGACTGAAAGCTTGGTTCCCACCTTCTTGGCCTCCACGACGCCAACAGGCTTCCTATCCGCGAGCAGCAGGTAATCGCATGGGCCTGTTTTGAGCGGCACTTCGCGGAGTGCAATGCCGCGCCCGGCCGAAAGGTCCATTTTGGCGTAGTCCTGAACAATCCATCCCGAAGCAAAAAACTGCGCGTCAATTTTTTGGCGGGCTTGTTGTTCGGGCTTCATGCTTGGACCTTTTGGTTCATTTCCACTGTCATCCCATCAGAAACGGCTTGGCTTTGTCAACCTGCCACATGGCAGGAAGGAAACGCACCAAGCTGGCACCTTGCACTTTCTCGGTTCCGAGGCGAATTTGCAATTGCATTCGGCAAGGGTAAAGGGCGCAAATCCGCCTTTGTGACGGGGCCGGTAACGGTTTGTGACGGCACATGTGACGGTCTAAGTCATTGATTTCAAACAAGTGTGACGGTGTGACGCCATTTTTGGGGGGAGGGTAAGGAGGCATCGCCGGATTTGCGCCCCGGGCAAGGCGGGAATGGTCGTTGGGCATTTCAAGGCATTCCGCAGAACACATTAAGAAAGCAGAAACTTGAAAAAAAACTCGACATCCCTCCCGGACAAGGCATATTTTGGCAAAAAGAGTTTAAGTATGCTTAAGAAGTCTTCCATTTTTTTGTCGCTGGCAGCCATTCCCTTTTTTGTCGCGGGCTGCGCCGGCCCGGAGTAAAAACTCGGGCGCGGCCTTAACAATCTGGCCGAATTCGCCCGCGCGGGCGAACTCCGCCGCTCCTTCGAGCAAAGCGCCATCTTTGGCGCTCCGGCCGACGGGCCGACAACCGGCGTTATTCACGGCATCAACCGCAGTATCGAGCGGACTTTTGCAGGCGCGTACGAAGTGGTGACTTTTCCCATTCCCAATCATTCGCCCGGCAATTACGGCCCGGTCTTTTTCCCAGGTGACCCGGTTTATCCCGACAGTTACAAGCCAAACTGGCTGGCGGACACGACCCTGTCGCCTGACACGTCGCTGGAATTCAGCGGCGGCGACCTGGCGCCGTTCATTCCCGGCAGCCGATTCCGCATCTTCGATAACTAGGCGGTCAGCCGGGGGAATCGGGCTTTTGACTGTTGGCCGGTACGCGTCTGTTTCATGATCGCCAAGGCATCGTGCTGCAAAGTCAATCTTCTGCTCAACATTCTTGGAAAGCGCCCCGACGGATACCACGAGTTGGAAACGGTGATGCACCCGGTCGATTTGTGCGACCGGCTGGAATTTGAGCGGGCCGGGAACGGGATTCAACTCAAATGCAGCGACCCCCGGCTGCCTGTCAATTCAAGAAACCTGGTCTTTCGCGCCGCCGCCCTTTTTCTGCAGAAGGCTGGAACGGGCGAAGGAATCCGCATTTTTCTCCACAAACAAATTCCCATTGCGGCCGGCTTGGGCGGAGGCAGCGGAAACGCGGCAATCACGCTCCTGGCGCTCAACGAGCTTTTCGGTCATCCCCTGGAACCGGCGAAGCTTGGGGAATTGGCGGCCGCCCTTGGCTCGGATATCCCGTTCTTTCTGCAAAGCAATCCCGCAGTGGCAACCGGCCGGGGCGAAATCATAACGCCCGTGGATTACTTTCCCGCTTTGCGAGGCACATATTTGGTATTAGTTCATCCTGGCTTTGGTATTTCGACCCCGTGGGCCTATGAACAATTGGCGAAGTTTCCGGCGGCCTTGTGCGGCATAGCAGGCCGGGCGCGGCGACTGATTTCCCTGCTGCAAACCGACCTCGCTTCGGCAGGGCCAGAGTTCTATAACTCGTTGGAATCCCCGGCTTTGCGTAAATATCCGCTACTGGAATTGTATCAGGAGAATCTCCGCCAGAACGGGGCGCTGGCCACATTGATGTCCGGCAGCGGTTCGACGACTTTTGCGCTGGCGCAGTCAAAATCCGGGGCGGAGAACCTGCTGGAGAAATTGAAAGGCAAATTCGGCGCGAACCTTTGGACGGCGATGGTCAAGACGGCCCCGGAATGACGATTTTCGGGGCTTTTTGGCAAAAATAAGCTGGCAAATTTGGCGTATTTTTGTGAATTTTATTCAGTTGACATTTTGTGGTCGAAATGTAATCTCAACGGCATACATATGTTTGTAACCAGGAATTTTATGAGAAAAACCCAAATCAGTGTGGCGTGCGCCTTGGCGCTCGCGTTTGTCGGGGTCGCAACTTTGAAGTCCGCCGAAGACAGCGGCATGCAAAGCAAGGCGACCGTCAGAGCGATTCATGGCAACGTCGAAGAACAGGTGGCCGGCACTTGGATGCCGCTGAAGATTAACGCGGATTTGGATCCTGGCACGGTGATTCGCACAGGTCCGGATTCCACCGCCGACATTAGCGTGAACGGCTTGTCATCGGCATTGCGCGTCGAACCCGAATCGACTGTGACGCTTCAAACCATGACGCGCACGGACTCGAGCCGGGATGCGGATTCCGACACATTCATGGATTTGCAGGACGGCGCCATTCTCGGCAACGTCAAGAAAATTTCCGCCAACTCCCGGTATGAGATCAAGACCCCGCACGGCGTTGCCGGAATTCGCGGCTCGGACTACCATGTGCGCGCCATGATGCGGTCGGTTGGCCGGGGTGCGGTAAGGTTTGCGAGCTTGTGGGGACAGG
>JBKQUF010000107.1:0-8488 GCA_052140285.1 Limisphaerales bacterium
CTACGTGAGTCCCGCGTATGAGCATATATGGGAGCGTAAAACGGAAAATCTTTATGCTTCGCCGCGCGAATGGACTGACGCCATTCATCCGGAGGACCGCCCGCGGATCATCGATGCCACCCTTACCAAGCAGGTAACGGGAAAATATGACGAAGTCTATCGAATTGTGCGTCCGGATGGGTCCATTCGCTGGATTCAGGACCGCGCGTTTCCGATTCAGGATGAGCATGGGAAGGTGTATCGAATGGTCGGAATTGCCGAGGACATCACCGAACGCAAGCTGGTTTGGGACGCCTTGCGCGAAAATGAGGAGCGCAAAAGCGCCATCATGCGCGTGGCGTTGGACGCCATCATTACGATCGACCATGCCGGCAAAATCATCGAGTTAAACGACGCCGCGGAAAACATTTTCACCCATAACCGTTCCAAACTGATTGGCGAGAACATCCTGGAAATAATTCCGCCGTCGTTGCGGTCGTGGTTTCAGGACGGCCTGAACAATTATTTTTCCGGGGAAAAAGGGCCGTCGGTCGGCAGCCGCATTGAAATGCCGGTTTTGCGGGCGGACAACAGCCGATTCTTTGCGGAATTCACGGTGACGCGCATCAAATTGAAAGGGGAACCCAACTTTACGATTTACATCCGGGACATTACGCAACGCAAGCACGCGGAGGAGGAGTTGCGCGCGTTGCCGCAACGGATCATCAAAGCGCAGGAGGCGGAGCGGTCCCGCGTGGCCCGCGAATTGCACGACGGCGTGAATCAGATCATTGCCTCGGTCAAAATGAGGCTGCGCAACGTTCAGGAGACGCTCTCAACGTTTCAGCCCGCCACCAATGAGATTCTAATGCGATGCGACCGGCTGCTCGCCAAGGCACTGGAGGAGAACCGCCGGATTGCCCACGATCTGCATCCGGCGGACTTGAACAATCTCGGTTTTACCGAAGCCTGTCACCATCTGTGCAATGAGTTCCAGTCGCGCACGAACTTAAAGGTGCAATGCCGCATCACCCTGCCTGCGACCAAGCGGCTGGCTCCCAATGTGGAACTGACGCTCTTTCGCATCGTGCAGGAGTCCATCAATAATATTGAGAAGTATGCCCGCGCCAAGACGGTAAAATTGCGGATCAGCGTGCGGAATAACACCATTGTCATGAAAATTCAGGATGATGGGTGCGGTTTTGACACCAAGAAAGTCAAGCCCGCCAGGATGGAAAAACGCTCCGGGTTGGGACTGACCAACATGCGTGAACGGGCGCTGGCTTTGGGAGGAAGCTATGCGCTGGTTTCCGCTCCGAAAAAAGGGGTCACCATTGTCGTCCGGATTCCCTACCGGAATGCCACCGCGCGGAGTGCCGCCTGACATTTGAATTGCGCAATCTCTTCCCGCCTTTCATAATCAATCTGGTCAACATCCCATATGGCAACCAGCACCAAAAAAAACACCAAAAAAGAGTCCCAGCGGTTTAAGCGGGTTTTTATCGTGGAGGATCACCCGATTTTTCGGGACGGGCTGATCCGGATGTTAAGCCCGGAACCGGATCTGAAAATTTGCGGCAAAGCCAGTGATTATCGGAGCGGGTTAAAAGGCATTCGGGAGGAGAAGCCCGACCTGGCCCTGATCGATTTGGAACTGCCGGACAAAAGCGGCCTGGAATTGATCAAACAGGTCCGGGCGTTGAAACTTCCCGTCAAGTTGCTGGTGGTTTCCATGTATGATGAAGCGCTTTACGCGGACCGGGTATTAAGGGCCGGCGGTGACGGCTACATTATGAAGGAGGAAAGTCCCGACGAAATCATCCAGGCAATCCGGGACGTGTTGAGCGGACTCATCTACGTGAGCGAAGAAGTGTCCTCCCAAAGTTCGGTTCAGTCCAAAGCGGTGTCCGAAACTGAAAAATCTCCGCTTGATCAGTTGACGGACATGGAGTTGAACGTGTTGGAATTGCTGGGCCGCGGGAAAGACAACACGGAAATAGCCGAGCGGGTGCATCTCAAGGTTGCGGAAGTGACGGCGCAGTGCGCCCAAATGCGCAAAAAGTTAAAGCTCAAAAGCAACAACGCCCTGGTTCATTACGCGGTGTGCTGGGTCGGCCAGGGGCCGGTGTGAACGGGATTCAACTGCTGACTCTCACGCGGCCGGCCAGGTGGTCCTGAAGCAACTTGATGTCCGCCTCCACCATCAGTTTGGCCAGATCAACAAATTTTGTCCGGGGTTCCCATCCGAATTGTTTTTTGGCTTTGCTGTAGTCCCCAATTAAAATATCCACTTCGGCGGGACGATAATAGCGGGGATCAATCTCCACGTATTTCTGCCAGTCCAGCCCGGCATGTCCAAAGGCGACATCAAGAAACTCGCGAATGGAATGGGTTTCCTTCGTGGCAATCACATAATCATCCGGTTTTTCCTGTTGCAGCATCAACCACATGGCTTCAACGTATTCCTTGGCATACCCCCAGTCGCGTTTGGCCTCCAAGTTTCCGAGATACAACTTGTCCTGCAACCTCGCCTTGATATGGGCGACCGCCCGCGTGATTTTACGCGTGACAAAGGTTTCTCCGCGCCGCGGCGATTCGTGATTGAAGAGAATCCCGTTGCAGGCGAAAAGCCCGTACGATTCCCGATAATTGACTGTCAGCCAATAGGAAAAAACCTTGGCGCAACCATAGGGGCTGCGCGGATAGAAGGGAGTCAGTTCGGTTTGGGGCACCTCCCGCACCATGCCGTACATTTCGCTGGACGAAGCCTGGTAGAACCGCGCCTGGACTCCGGCCTCGCGGATCGCCTCCAATAACCGGATGGTGCCGGTGCCGCTGATGTCGGCCGTATATTCCGGGCAATCGAAGCTGACGCGAACGTGGCTTTGCGCCGCTAGGTTGTAGATTTCATCCGGGCTGATTTTTCCGAGCAAACGGGCCAGGGCGCTGCCGTCCGAAAGGTCTCCGTAATGGAGGAACAACCGGTTCTCTTCCAGGTGCGGGTCGATGTAAATGGGGTTGAGACGGCCCGTGTTAAACGTGCTGGCGCGGCGAATCAAGCCGTGAACTTCATAGTCCTTGGCCAGTAACAACTCGGCGAGATAGGAACCGTCTTGTCCGGTGATTCCGGTGATGAATGCTTTTTTTCTCATTGGCTTAAATTCTTTTACAAAAATCCTCATATGCCAGGCGAATGCCTTCCTTCAAACCGACCCGCGGTTTCCATCCCAGCGCGAAGAGACGGGAACTGTCCATCAATTTGCGCGGCGTGCCATCCGGTTTCGAATGGTCCCAGGCGATTTTGCCCTGAAAACCGACCACCTTTCCGACGAGTTCCGCCAGGTCCTTGACGGAAATCTCCGATCCAGAACCGACATTGATAAACTGTTCTTCGCTGTAATTTTCCATCAGAAACACGCAGGCCTCGGCCAGGTCGTCAGCATAAAGAAATTCCCGGAAAGGCGAACCGGTTCCCCAGCAGACCACTTCCGGGTTGCCCAAATTTTTCGCTTCATGAAATTTGCGGATTAACGCCGGCAAGACATGCGAATTTTGGGGGTCGTAATTGTCGTTTGGCCCATACATGTTCGTCGGCATGGCGCTGATAAAATCGCAGCCATGTTGGCGGCGATAGGCCTGGCACATTTTGATGCCGGCAATCTTGGCCACGGCGTACCATTGATTGCTTGGCTCCAGAGGCCCCGACAAAAGATGTTCCTCCTTCATCGGTTGCGGCGCGAACTTGGGATAAACGCACGAACTGCCCAAAAACAGAAATTTTTTCACCCCGGACACAAACGCGCCATGAATGAGATGGTTTTGGATCTGGAGGTTCTCGTACAGAAACTGTCCGGGATAGGCATTGTTCGCGTAAATGCCGCCAACCCGCGCCGCCGCGTCAAATATATACTCCGGCCTGGCCTCCGCCAAAAACGCGTTGACCGCACTGGCATCCAGCAGGTCCAGTTCGGAACGCATCCGGCAAATCAAGTTAGTAAAGCCTTGTTCGCGCAATTTTCTCCAAATGGCGCTGCCCACCAGACCGCGATGCCCGGCGACAAAAATTTTTGAATCCTTCTTCACAATTAACTGACAATCAACGACTTTCAAAAACAGGGACTTTGGCTTCAAAATCTTATGCGAAAACCGTGCTGACGACAAGCCCATGTCGCCGGCAAGGTCTTGCTGTTCCGCATCTCGATGGTCACCAAAATGGCTTGCCCGCGCCATGAGCGGCCTCTTCAATACAATAGAAGTCAATGCGATGAAATGATTAACCGGTCCCAACGTGTGTCTCTCCCGTTTCGAAAGGCGGGGAGGAAACTGCTGATTGGCGCCCTGATTTTCGCCACGCTGGCCGTTGCGGCGGGCCTCTGGAGCGTCCGCCCGATTCCGCTTCAGTGGCCGGACCGCCGGCCCATCGGCGAACTGTTTCTGGCTTCAGGCTATCATTCTTCACCGGCGAATCCGCGCGGTTGGTTCAATGACCAAAGCCTGAACGTGATCGGAACGAACGGGCCGGAACAATTTCGGCAGGCCCTCTTCAAATATACCGACCAAAGCATCGCTGTTCTGAAAAAGACGGGGGCGCAGGGGGTCATCGTCTGGGACCTTGAAGGAGAACAGTATCCCCATAAGACGACGTTCATCGGCGATCCGCGTTTGGTGCAGCGGCTGGCGCCGGAGATGGACCCGGTGGCCGACGAATTTTTCCGCCGCCTGCGGGATGCGGGTTTGCGCGTGGGAGTGACCATCCGCCCGCAGCAATTGGTCTTTGGTGATAATGGTCCGCGCCAAACCACCGTGTTCGACATTAAACGGGTCTTGCTGGAGAAGATTGATTATGCCCGCAAACGCTGGGGGGCCACCTTGTTTTACGTGGATTCAAACGACGGGCTGTGGCGGCCGGACGAGTTGTGGCAACTGCGCCGGGTGGCGGCGGAGCGTCCGGATATTCTGCTGATTCCGGAACACAGCGACGCGCTATATCGCGGATTTTGCGCGCCTTACGTCAGTGTGCGCAACAACGGCCTGCCCGCGACCTCCACGCTGGTGCAGAAGCTTTTCCCCCATTCTTTTGAAGTCTTGAACTTGGGAGATGCGACCAATGATCCCGCGGCGATTGCCGGGGCGATGGAAAAAGGGGACGTGCTGCTGTTTCGGGCGTGGTATTGGAATTCGGATTGCGACCTTCTGGAACGTGTTGAGCAAGCGGGAAAATGATCAGGCGCCAGTTTTAACTTCATCACCGTAGCAGGTGATTTACAATGGGCGGATGCAGATTGGCAATCGTCACTTCGCGAACGCCCCGGCATGAACGGTTCGGAGCCAACCCGCCGTTCGGTAACGGAACGGCAACCCGCCGCATCCTCGTTTCCCGTCCGGGCGACGCTTCTGGCGCTGGCCTGGCCGATTTTTGTTGAGCAAGGCTTGCGCGTCATGATCGGGACCGTCGATACCTTGATGGTGAGCCACCTCGGCGATGATGCGGTTGCCGGTTTGAGCGTGGCCAACCAGATCGTGATGCTCTTTGTCATTTCCTTCGCCTTTATCAGCATCGGCAGCAGCGTGATCATTACCCACCACCTGGGGACGCGAGATCGGAAAGGGGCCGACCGCATTTCCGCCACCGCCATCGCCACGAATTTCTGGATTGGCCTGGTGGTGAGCCTGTTGGTCACGTTTTTGTCAACGCCGATGCTGCGGCTGATGCAGGTGCCCGCCGGGCCGATGGTTTATGCCCGGCCATTTTTGGCGTTGATGGGCGGCACGTTGTTCATCGAATCCATGAACGTGGCCATCTCCGCCACTTTGCGGGCGCATGGACACACGCGGGACACCATGCTCGTGGCGCTTGGTCAAAACATCCTCAACGTCATCGGCAATCTGCTGCTATTGTTTGGCCTGCTGGGATTTCCCAAACTGGGCGTGGTTGGTGTGGCCGTCTCCAGCGTGATCAGCCGCGTGGTTTCCTGCGCCGCGCTGTGGATTATTGTATCGCGCCGAACGCATCTGAAGATGCGCTGGCGGGATTTTTTTGCGATTAACCTGGAAAGGGTCCGGCGGGTGTTGCACATCGGCCTGCCGGCGGCGGGTGAAAACATCAGCTATTGGCTCGCGTTCATGGTGATTACCACGTTCATCGCCCGCATGGGCGCGACCCAGCTTGCCACGCAAACGTACACGCTGAACATTGAGCGCTGGGTCATCGTTCTCAATGTATCGGTCGGCCTGGCCACGGAAATCATGATCGGGCATCTGATTGGCGCGGGGCTGTTCGAGGAAGCCTACCGGGAATTGTTGCGCAGCCTGCGCGTCGCGTTTTGCTGGGTCATTGGCGGGATGATTGTGCTCAGCGCCATTGCTCCCTGGCTGTTGGGAATTTTTACCGGCACCACGGCCATCATCGTTTCGGGCGCAATCCTGATTCGAATGGGGCTGCTGCTCGAGCCGGGCCGGGTGTTTAACGTTGTCGTCATCAGTTCCTTGAGGGCCACCGGTGACGCGCGGTTCCCGGTCATCGCCGGGTTTCTCTGCATGTGGGGCATTTGGGTGCCGTTCGCGTGGTTCCTGGGGCTGAAACTCGGCCTGGGACTGGTCGGCATCTGGATTTCGATGATTTGCGACGAGTGGCTGCGCGGCGTGCTGATGTATCATCGCTGGGCCAAATGGAAGTGGCTGCCCGCCGCCCGGCGCAGCCGCGCCAACGCTAGCGTTGACGCCCTGGCTGAAGCGCAAAGCGCCGCGCCGCAGGAGGGATGAGGCAAATGGCCTGACTAGCAAACGTGGTATTCGTTTTATTTCGGCTCAATGACCGTCAACCCCTTTACCTGGGCAAAATGCCGTTGGTTGAACGTGGCCACTTCGCTGCCACGCTCCAAAGCCGTCGCCGCTACTACCAGATCATAATACCCAATCATCTTGCCGGACGATTCGAGTTCCGCCCAAACGCGGGCGTGTGTGTAGGCCGTCTGCTCCGTATAGGGGATGACCGGCAACGGGGCCAGAATTGTTTGCAGGTATTGCTCCCGTTTCGCCTTGTGCGCTCCGGTTGCCCGTTCCACGCCATGCCAAAGTTCGGCCACGGTGACGGCGGCTACTTCAAATTGTTCGTCCGGACGAGCCGCCACCCAATGTTGGAGATCAAACGTCCCTTTTTCGCCGCGAATAATGACATCGGCATCCAGAATTATCGCCATTTGTCCACCGGGTTTTTGATGGTTTTACGGGCCGTGTGCAAATCATGATGCCAGGCAGCGGCTTCATCTTCAGCCAGGCTGGTTTTGGCCAGCGCCCCGGCCAGATCCCGGCCCGTGCAGACTTTCTCATTGTCCGGCACCAGCCGGGCCACGGGCGAGCCGTTCTTGAGAAGGACAAAGGTGGTGTTTTGATAATGGGCGCGGTTGACGCAATCGGCGAAATTGCGCGCGGCGTCGGTGACGCTGATGGTCGTCTTTCGCATAAAATCAGATTATCAGACTTTCAGGCAGAGTCAACCCGCCGCCAAGTCCGTAACCCGCGCAAGCTGCGCCAGCAGTTAAGAATGGAGCCAATGGCCGGGATTGAACCGGCGACCGACGGTTTACGAAACCGTTGCTCTACCACTGAGCTACATTGGCGTAAAACTATTGTAAATAAAGCTAATTATGCTGTTATTTCAATTGGCTTTTTAGGCACTTGCATACTCGATTTGTATATGGTATGGTTTTTCAGCTATGAAAACGACATTACCATCACCGACCAAGCGCAAGGCGGATGCTGAATGGGTCAAAACGCCCTATCCCAACCTCATCCGTTACAAACCTAGCGGCAATTATTTTGGGCGTGTCCGGGTCAATGGCAAGTTAATTCGCCGTTCTCTGGAAACGCACGTTTTGACCGTTGCCAAGATCAAACTGTCCGATTTTCTTCAAGATCATCGTCGGCTGGCCGTCAACAAAGGTCAATCCGTCAACGGCGAAGTTATCATCGAAATGTTCAAAAAGGAAATTGAAGATGACCACAATAACAAGCCGCGAACCAAACTTTACAAAGAGGAAGTTTTGACGGCTTTGAAAAAGTCATGGCCGGAATTGTATTCAGGCGACATCGCCAAAATCAGCCGGAAGGACTGCAACGACTGGGCGGCTCGTTATGGCAAAGAATATAGCGCCACACGTTTCAATGGCGCATTGGGCGTTGTGCGCCGGATTTTTGAGATTGCTGTTGAACACGGCTACCGCGTGGATAATCCGGCCAAGTTTGTGGATCGCCGCCGGGTGAAACCAAAGGAATTGCATTTGCCATCGCAGGCGCAATTTCACGAAATGGCGAATCACATTGAAACCTCCGGCGCGGGACAAGCGAAGGATTGTGCAAACCTGTTTCGCTTTCTGGCTTTCTCCGGTCTGCGAATAGATGAAGCACGTCATGTGGTTTGGCGCGATGTGGATTTTGAAAAAGGATTGCTCCATGCCCGTATCACCAAAAACGGCAAAGATCGTTGGATTCCGTTGAACAGCAGTTTGCG
>JBKQUF010000108.1:0-7592 GCA_052140285.1 Limisphaerales bacterium
ATCGGTTGAAAGAAAGTTGGCGCCGGGACAGACCACCGAGGTCGAGTTGCTGACGGTATTGACCGATGTAAGAGCCATCAAATCTCCTCTCACGCCATAATTGGTCACGTTCAAGGTCGTTTGAGACCAGCCGTTAATTGCCGCTCCAAAAATGAAACAGCAAATTAACGCAATTTTTTCAATGTTTGCCGAAAAAACCATAATTCACTTCCGAATCTCTGCCCTCCTGAATGAAAGCACCAGCCGGACGATTGCAATCAGAGCAACCAAGCTGAGAACGCCAGTTCATAATTCAAATCCCTGCTTCGCTCGCCTATTTTGCGCGCCGGGTTTCCAGCCACAATCGCATAAGGCTCGACATTTTTTGTCACTACCGCGCCGGCACCCACCACCGCCCCCTCACCCACGTTTATCCCTGGCAAAATAATGGCGCGATAGGCAATCCACACTCGGTTGCCAATGACCACGTCGCCGCCGCGGTCCGCAAAATCCGGCGAATGTGGATCATGTCCCAGCGTCAAAATAGCGGCTTCCGGCCCAATGGAGACATCATCGCCGGTGCGAATGTGAAATTTTCGGCCATCAAACAGGCAGCCGAAATTAATGACGTTCCGTTTCCCGAAATGAATTTTGCGTCCGTTCAAAAAACGGCAGCCCGCCTGCACCGACGTGCCGGACCCAAAATCCGCCAGATACAGTTTAAGCCATCCATTCCGAATGGTTCGTGACGGAATCTTTCCAACGAAACCATTGTAAGAAAAAGCCAGTACGCCGCCGATGAGAGAGCGAGAGGTCATTTTTTAAAAAGCTGAAACGCTGACACGCTGAAAACTGAAATTAAACACCTTCACAAAAAGCTGAAACGCTCACAAAACTGAAAACATTTTTTCCTTCACCAACCGCGCGTTGCGTTCCCAGGAATTCTCCGACTCATACGCCTCCCATCGCGGTTTAATCTGCCGTCCCATGGCCTCCCCGATGCCGGCTTTCAACGCGGACAAGTTGTCAGGTTCGACAAAGCATCCGAGATGATACTTTTCAACGACGGACTGGAGATTTCCTCCGCCACTGGATGCGAGGCAAGGTTTTCGATATCTGACCGCCACGTTTAGAACGCCGCTGGCGGAACGAAAATTTTGGCTGTAAGTGAGCAAAATCAAATCCGCGCCAATGAACAAGTTTCCAATTTCATTTTCCGGCACGTGCCCGTGAATCCAGCGGCACCGTTCCTGTACGCCGAGGGTTTGGGCCAGTTGCTGATAGCTTTCAATGCGCTTTTGCCCGGGCGATTGCTCCTTGCCGGCGATCACCAGATAAACCGAAGGCCAATCCGGCAGGGCGCGAATCGCCAGATCCAGGTTTTTCCCATCACGAATGTTCCCAAACGAGAGAATTACAAAGGCGCCGTTGGGAATCGCCAGCTTTTTTCGCATTTCATCGCGTGATGCCGTCGGATTGGGAAATTGAAAAGGCCCATGCGGAATCACCGTCGTTCGCAGCGCGGGCAGGGGGCGAACGGTATCCAATTGGATTTCTTCATGCACGAAAGCTTCGCTCAGGAAAGAATACGCCTCGGCGATCGACCGCCGATGCCACCATCGCGGGCCCACCATAAAATCCCGCACGGGATCATGCACCACCGCGCCGAATTTCACCTTGGCCCGCGCGCGCGCGCGAAACTGCCCGGCCCAAAACGGCGCCAGATACTCCGAATAGGACCCCAGCAATACCGTGTTGAAATTTCCACTTTGAATGTGCCGATTCAATGTTCGAAAATTTTTAAGGATACATTGCGCCCACGAAATTCTCCGGACCACCCCTCTTCGGCGCGCCGGGAAATCATCGGCCAAAACAGAATGAATTTGATACCGGCAATTGGCGCGCGGCGGACGTTGGACGGTCGTCAGCATTTCGACGGCCACTCCTGATTCCATCAAGGCATTGGCCTGTTCATGCGCATAATCTGCCAAACCGCCCACGGTGGACTGGCTGAAATATAAAAGACGTTTTTGCAAAACAGAAATTGGGCAAACAAAACTGAAATCTCAAAAACCCGCGGCGGCAATCAGAAATCAGACACCGGCAGTCCCGAAATGACATCGAAAAATGCCCTCGCGGAAAACGCTTCGCGGGTGGATTGCTTCCCCTGCTCCGCGCGCGTTTTCAAGCTGGCGAATTTTTCGATCGTTTCCTGAATTGAATTGGCCAGCGACTCGGGGTCTTCCGGCTGGAAGGCGATGCCGGCGGCGTGTTCATGGACAAACCCTTCCAACCAGGTTCCGGCCGGATAAACAATGGGGATTCCCGCCTGCGACGCATCGATGGCCACGCGGGAAAGTTTGTCGTAGTAAAAATCCTTCCGATAAGGCAACACCATGATGTCCGTCCGGGCAATCCACTGGTAATATTCCTCGGAAGCCGTGAATGGCGGAATAAACTGGACCAGACTTGACTCCTTCAGCACGGCGTCCTGGCGCACCCAGGAACCATCGGGTAACCGATAATCACCCGTCCATTGAACGACGAATCGAATTTCAGGTTGCTTGCCGCGCGATAAAAGGACTTTGATTGCTCCCTGCAAAATATCCAATCCCTTGTCATACCGGGTAAACCCAAACGTCCCCAAAATCAGCGGAGCACCCGGAGCTTTACTCCGAAATGGTTCCAACGGCGGCAACGTCGTGACATGCGGGACCACCGGGAATTTGATGCCGCAAAACGTTTCAAATTGCCGCGCATGGCCCGCCGATTCCGCCACCAGGTAAACGGCGCGTTTCTTCTTTAACCAACGAAACAGCATCAGAGTCCATTTCAACGGAAGCAATTTGCGTGAAAAATAAATTCGCGAATAATCGGGGCTGTATTGACCGATGGAATCAATCATGATCAAGACCAATTTGGCAAATCCACGGTTCTGATAACGCAATGCCAGCCAGCCGTAGGCGGGTAGATGATCCAGCCGCACCGTTGGCGCGATCACCACATCATAAGAGTTGCCCGCCGAAAAAAAAGCGCTCAAGTCACGGTAAAGAGACAGGTTATGGGTGACAATTCTCTTAATTCCCCTTGATTTATTCTGGGGGTCAAAGACCGATGAGGTGAGAATTGGCCGGCACGGCAGCGCCTTCAATATCTCCGCACAAGCGTCTTTGTGAACGGCCACTTCGATTTCATGCCCCGCTTCGCGCCCCCCGTTGACGATGTCGCTGACATATTGAAACCAGTGGCCATGCAGGGTTTGCAAGGCTTCCTCGACAAGGAGAACTTTCATGCGGGGAACATTTTCATCGTCCGGCAACTTGTTCGATTTTGGCCGCAAAAGCCGGAACCGAAGCTTTTTCACTTATAATCCGCGCCAGTCGCGCGCCGTCAGGCGTTTCGGCGAGAGCTTTCTCCAACCCGCGAAAAGCGGCGGCGGCTGTGTATTCTTCAAATATTGCGCATCCACGAGTGTCGCCAATCAATTCGGCGATGCCGGTTTGACGATAGACAACACAGCGTTTGCCCAGGGCCATCGCCTCCAGACAAGCCAGCGGCAGGGGATCATCCACCGACGACAGAAAAAACACATCCGCCGGGCGGACAAACTCGAGGGGCGCATCCTGCCACCCCCACCAATGAACGGCTCCGGAAAGTTTGCCGAGCGACTGGCTGGCTAGCGCGCCAACCCAGTGAAACTGCCACGGCAAATTTTTCGCCGCCGCCATGGCCGCAACTTCCGAATATAATGGAACCCCCTTGCGTTCGTCCAGCGAACCCACCATGACAACGTGGCGAAAGGCCGGATCGAAATCCGGCGGGGTCGGCAAGGCGACAGCCTCATGCACAACCTGGCTGCGGCTGACGCCAAATTCCTTCCGGTAATAAGCCTGCATCTGTTCCGAGACACAGAGGAGCGTGTTGCGTTTAAGGATGTGGCGAAACAACCGGAATTTCCAGGGATGCAGGCGCGCGTAGGCGCCAACTGAGTGGGCCGTGTCGTGGAGATAAATCAAAATGTCCTTGCGCAGCAGGCAAGCCAGAATCCCTTCCCAGCGATAGAACCCTCCAATCCCGTTGATTAGAATACGCGGACTGAACAGGACCGCACCCAGCAATTGCCGCCATGTGCCTTGTTTGCGCCGGTCAATGAGCATGAGGGCCTCGCCGCGCGCCTCGCCATGGCGGAAATAGCGGTAAATGGAACGCCAGGCACCGCCTTCGCTTTGAAAATCATAACCGACGAGCACCAACTTGCGCGAGCGATAATAACCCAAAAATTGATTTAGATGCATTTTTAGAATCCCTTCTCATTCGGCAAAATTCAGGTGACGAACAATGTCTGTATCTCTTCGACAATCCATTTGTGTTTTGATATCTAACTGTTCTAGCAAAATAGGAGGTTAATCACGAAGACCTGCCACGATCTCCTCGAATAGGATTTCATCATTTGAAGGCGGCGTCCTTTTCTCAAGTGTGCGAATTATTTCGTCCTCCCAAATGGGGCGGGTGCGCTGGCGAACCTTCTCCAATCCGGGTCCAATCCAATTTTCATGGTACCTTTGCCCCAACACTTTGGCCACCCTCTCATTAAGCCGGATGCGTTGAATCCAAAATTGGGCGCCCCCTTCGCCTTCAATCGCGTTACGCTCAAGGCAATCCCGGATATAGCTGGCGTTGGCATGCCCAAACCCTCCAACATGACACACTTTCATTTCTTTGAATGGATAATCTATTTTCCTCCCCGCGAGTTGAGCTTCCCAACAGGCCTGATATATCGTGTCAACCCCCCGCTGCTGAAACCTGATACTAGGGTAACGACCCGCCAATCGCTTTTGAAGGGTCTCATCCATTGATACGGCCTGCCAATTGAAAACATTAAACATTTTCGGCTTAAGCCGCAAACATTCTGTTCCTGCTGGAAAACAGGTCTGTTCGTTGAACGTGATCCCACACCCATGGCGTTGCAGCCAGCCAGAGGCAAAAGTGTCTTCACTTTGTTTAATCGAGAGTTTGTTGAAGAAATCCTCATCCCAAATGAAGAAATCCGCATCTACGATGCAAATTGTTTCGCGTTCCGATTCCATTTGACATATTCGGACGAAGTATTCTTGATGATACAGTCCCAGGTGGCCATACACAACCGGACATAATCTGATTTGAACGCCGGGCGGCAAACCAAGTCGCTCAAGCGATAATCGTATTAATTTTAAAACTTTTCCGATTCGGTGCCTCGCATAACCCGGAGGCAAGCTAAATATTCGCAATGGAACCCATACCGGGTCCAATAAAATTGAAACACAAGGAACTTTTTTTAAAAAAGTTTCCGCCTGACTGACAAGCGGGGTGGGAACGGCGAATAATCCTATAATAACATTTAAATCTTTGCGCAAAGGCTCGGGACATTTTTTCCAAAGGCATTCCGCCGCAAATCTGGCATACGGCAACGTATGGATGCCGCCTGCCATAATGTGAATTGGCGGTAATCGTTTGCGGTTCGATTGCTGGGTTTGGGATGGCTTCAATTCTGCTCAGAAACCTGGCTGGAATCATTAAAAAGTTGTTTTATCTTTCGTTTTAGCCTGGCCGCGAAAGTGTAGTGCGCGGGAAAAAGCATTTGTCCGGTTCGAGGCGCTCCCCATTTTGAATCGTCGTATATCAACGATTCAAACAGGCTTCGGTACTCCCCCGCCGCGCGTTCCAACGTAAAACCTCCCTGGCCTATGCGTTCAAACGCGGCTTGCCGCAACGGCCGCAACTGTTCCGGCCCGGTGGCCAATTTTTTCAGCGTCGCGACGAACCCCGCCACGTCGCCGACGGGCAGCAAAAAGCCATTTTCCCCGTGCTCCACCAGTTCGCCCATTCCGCTTTCGATTTTGGTGGCAACCGGGACGCAGCCGCGCGACATCGCCTCCAGCAAGACCACCGGCAACCCTTCAAAATCCGAAGTCATCAGCAAGACATCGGATTGAGCCAGCAATTGCAGGACCTCCGCATTGGGCAAAAAGCCGGCACGCGAAACTTTTTCCGCCGCCAGCGGTTCCCGGATGCGCGAAAAAAATTCCTTTTCGTCCGGACCAGTTCCCGCGATGTGAAATTTAACCGGCACACTTTCGTCATGGCATCGGTTGATAATCGCCGCCAAATCCTCGACGCGTTTTTGATGGAAGGAAATCCGCCCGCAATAGGCGACCTCCAGCGGCTGCCCCGGGGATCTGTTCCGGTCCGGCAGTTTGCCCGGCGGTTCCACGCCGAAGGGAATGTGAACGATGCGCTCTTTCAAATCCGGGTGTGCGCCCCGGAGCTTTTCCGCCAGAAATTTGCTGACGCAAACGATGGCGTTGAAAAGGTTTCCATGTTCCGCCACAAAGTCATGATACACCGGATCATCACAGTGCATGATGAGCACGGATTTGTTCTCCGCCGGGAGGGCGGGAATCGCACAGGCCATGTCAAAGTCAAAATTGGGCAGGTAAACGCAGGGCGAACGCTCTTCCAGAAAGTGACAGAGCAATTTTTGGCGCCGGCGGACCTCGGAAATGCCGGTCGGCGGCAGGCGATGCAGCTTGAACTGCCGCGTCCCCAGCCACGCGGCATCTTCGGTCGGATTGTGCCCGGTGACAATCCACTCGCTTGGCCGGCCTCCCTGCTGAAGCCGGTCCAGGAGGTTGGCCACAAGCACATTCGCGCCGCTCAATTCCAACGAGGGCGAACTGGCAATGATGGAAAAATGCATGACCCGGGCGTAAGAGCGTGTCTGAAAAATGTAGCGGCAGGCTTCCCGGCCTGCCGTAGAGCCGGCGCTTCCAGCCCGGCGGACCCGGCGCTGAAATTGGAAAACCGTGAAAAATCAAGCGTCGG
Organism: Limisphaerales bacterium; assembly: GCA_052140285.1. Lineage (GTDB taxonomy): Bacteria > Verrucomicrobiota > Verrucomicrobiia > Limisphaerales > UBA11358 > UBA11358. Next base: position 6,841 of record JBKQUF010000108.1, read on the forward strand.
TTCGGGCGGCAAGATACCGCCCTCTACGGCAGACAGGATGTCCGCCGTAATGATCCCGGCGTAGTTTGATTTTCCAGACACGCTCTAAGCCGTAACGATGCAGTTAAAAAATGGGTGGAACGGGCAACTTGCCCGTTTTGGCGGGCTACCAGCCCGCCAACCCGCAGCCGACGGCAGACACCAAACGGTGACGAATTTCCGCCCTCCTAATGCGGCGGCAAGTTGCCGCCGCGCACGGCCAAGTTGGCCGTGCCACCCAATTCAACCGCATTGTTCCGTAAGGCTGAAAGCAAATTCAAACTACCCCTTTAAATATTTTCGATGCCCGCCCAAGTATCCCCACATTCCCGCCTGGCCTGCGCAAAAAGCCCGCCAGGCCGTCAACGGGCCAAACTGGAGCAAATGGTACAACGTGCAGTAAAAATGCCGGCGAAATGCCCACATCAAACCAATGTAGCGGAGTTCAATATAGGCGTTGTTGCGAATGGCCAGATAATCCCGCAGCGGGTTGCCGGTGTGCTGTGGAAATCCATGGGTCCGGCCGGCAATCCGGAAGGTTGTGTAATTTAACCGATTTCTAGGGTGAAGGAATTCGGCGGCCACCACGATGCCCGCCTGATAGCCCGCCTTCTGCGCTCGAAATTGAAATTCCACTTCGTCTCCCCAGATGAACAATTCGGCGATTGGAAAACCAACTCCCTCAAAAATCTTCCGGTTGATTAACGTGCCATTAAAGGGGGTGGCAATGCCCG
>JBKQUF010000109.1:0-5810 GCA_052140285.1 Limisphaerales bacterium
ATTCAACATCGAACATTCAACATCCAACATTCAACATCCAACATTCAACATTCAACATCCAACATCCAACATCCAACATCCAACATCCAACATCCAACATCCAACATCCAACATCCAATAGGGTTCATGGTCCCAATGTATGCGAAAAATCGAAAGGAGGCTCCCCATGAAACTCTCATGCGACAAATGAGACAAAGGGGACAAATGAGACAAAGGGGACGAATGGGACAATGAGGGCAGAGGGAGGAAGGCATTGCAGCGGACAAGAATTGGAATCGCCTTAATTCATTGGGACGCCGCCGCGTTGCGCTGCTGCAGTTGCTTTTCCAAATAAGGATCGTCATCGGGCGACTCCAGCCAGGCGGTCAACCAAATGTTGCCCAGCATCTGCCCGGCTTTGATCAGTTGCCCTTCCAGAAAGGACTGCCCTTGCAGGCCTTTGTCGCCTTCGCCGGTGAGCTGGCCGTTCTTGTCCATTTCGTAGAGTGGTTCGACGTCCTTGTTTTGATCCACCAGATAAGTGACGACGGATTGGAAAAACGCCTGCGGGTCGTCCGCACGGGGGATGGCCGTGGCCGGTTGAATTTGGCCAACCAATTTATCGACATTGACGCCGCCGATTTTTTTGAAATAACCCCCATCAATCCAGGCGTGAAAGGTGTTCCGGGTGGTATAGCCCTTGGGATTGTTGGCCGGGTCCCAGCCGTTGAAGTATTTCGAGGTGTGCAACGGTTGCGAGCCGTCGCCCACGTAATGGCCCATGACGCCCATGACATAAACCGCGTCGGCTTCGGCGTTGGCGATTTCAACCGGCGTGCCGCCATGGTTCCGAAACACCTTGAGCACCGTGAAATCGGATTTCAATTTCTCGTAGTTTTCGGTGATGGCCCAGGGCAAAAAACCGGCCAGTTCGCGCGTGTGGTCCGCGTCCTTGTCCGGGTCAATGGCGGGGAAACGCTCGGGGTGCGCCGCGCGCGCCTTGGCGATGTCGGCCATAAAATCATAGCGCAACAGGGGCAGGGTCTGGGGGGTGAGGTCGTAGAGTTTCAAGTCCTCCAGATCGATGTAATGGTCGGGGCCATTGACGTGCTTGAGCGGCAGATCGGTGGTGTTGCGCCAGCGGTCCGGTTCCCCGGCCAGATACGCAATGCGGTCCTTCAAGGCGGGCGTCAATTGAATGCCGAAATTATCGGGGAGCGAGGCGAGCGCCATTTCATTGATGGCGTGGTGTCCTTCGTAGTCCCAGGCGAAAAGTTTCTGGCCGCCGGCTTGGAAGATGACCGCGATGGCCGCCGCGAAAATGAAAAAATTTGATTTCATAACTCGATCCAACCCGCCGAATTTAGTGGAAGATAAATTCGGTGTCCATCCGTGGTTAATTTCTTAGAGCGTGTCTGAAAAAACAAACTGCGCCGGGATCGTAGCGGCGGGCATCCTGTCTGCCGTATCAGAGGGCGGCATCTTGCCGCCCGGACCAACGCTTGATTTACCACGGTTTTTCAATTTGGACGCCGGGTCCGCCGGGCTGGAAGCGCCGGCTCTACGTCAGGCTGGGAAGCCTGCCGCTACATTTTTCAGACACGCTCTTAGTCCATCACATCGTTTCTGGTTCAGTCCATTTTCACACATTTAACTGGTACGCAGCCCGCAATGTCGTGATTCCCCGCGCATTAAAATCGCGCTCAAAATCGGTCGCCAACTCCGCCAGTTCCACCGGCGTTTCGACCGGCTTGAAAGTTTTGGCCGCGCCAAAAACTTCCGTCATCTGCGAAAAATAATCCGCGTCATCGGTGCGCAGACAGACCGTTCCGCCCCCGGTGAGGGCGGAGACGGCCAGCGCCGGAAAGTGTTCGTTGATGAGGCGATGCTTGCGATGTTTCTTCTTGGGCCAGGGATCGGGGAAATAAATATGCAGGGCGGACGCCGCGCGCGGGGGCAGAAGGTATTTTAAAAAATAGGACGACTCGATTCGGACTCCGCGCAGGTTGGTCAATCCGGCCCGGCGGCCTTTCCGGTCCAGTTTGCTGATTCGCCCCAACAAACGCTCGACGCCGATGAAATTCACGCCCGGATGGCGGCGCGCATATTCCACCAGGAACGAGGCGTCGCCGCAGCCCAGTTCCACTTCCAGGGGCTGGGTTTGCGGAAACAGCCGCGCCAAATCCAATGGCTCAACAATGGATGGCAACTCATAAATCAGATTTTCCAGGTTCAAAATTGGAATCGACTTGTCGATTCTGAACCGCGAATGGACGCTAATGAAGCAAAAACTTTTGTTCGCCTTGCGTCGCCGGCGCGTTATTCTATCGGCGGATGAATAAAACCAAACATCATCCTCCGGCGGCGGCTCTTCGCCCGCTTCCGCCGTTTCCAACTCCCAACCCCAACCTCTCCCACCGATCCATTCAATGAAAACCTATCTCCCTGCTGATCTCCGGAACTTCGCCGTGGTGGGCCACGCTTCCAGCGGCAAAACCATGTTGAGCGAGGCCATCCTTCGTTGCGGCGGCGTCATCCAGCGCCTGGGCCGCATCGCCGACGGCACCACCGTCTCCGATTATCACGTCAGCGAAAAAACCCGCCGCATTTCCGTCTCCGCTTCTCTCCTGCACACCGAATGGATGGGAAAAAAATTCAACATCATTGACACCCCGGGCTATCTCGATTTCATCAGCGAAGGGTTGGGGGCCTTGCGGGTCGGCGATTTCGCGCTGGTGGTCATCCAGGCGCAACACGGCCTCGGCGTCGGGACGGACCGCGTGTGGGATTACGCCACGACCTACGGCCTGCCCAAAATGATCGTCGTCAACGCCCTCGACAAGGAGAACGTCGATTTTGACGCGGTGCTGAAATCTGCGCAGGAACATTTTGGGCGTCACGTTTTCCCGCTGGGCATTCCCGTCAATGCCGGGCCGGGCTTCAACCAGGTGCTCGATGTCTTGCGCAATGAAATTGTGACGTACGCCCCCGACGGCAGCGGCCAGTACACCGAGGAACCCGCCGCCGGGGAATGGGCGGCGAAGGGCAGGGAACTCCACTCGCAGTTGATCGAGCACATCGCGGAATCCGACGACGAATTGATGGGCAAATTTTTCGACCAGGGAAATCTTTCGGAGGAGGAATTTCGCGCCGGCATCCATGCCGCCGTGCAAAAGGAATTGTTCATCCCCTTGTTCTGCGCCTCGGCTGAAAACAATATCGGCGTGGCGCGTCTCATGGATTTTATCGCCAAGTACGGCTCCTCCCCCGCCGACCGCAAACGCGTGAAAGCCCGGGAGGCCAGCGGCCAGGACGTGGAGGTGTCCCTCGAAAGCCACGAAACGGTGGCTTACGTGTTCAAGACCATGTCCGAAGCCCACTTCGGCGAGCTTTCGTTTTTTCGCGTCTATTCCGGCTCTGTCACGGCGGGCGGCGACCTCTTCAACACCAATCGCAAAGCCGGCGAGCGCATTGGCCAGATTTATCTCCTCAACGGCCAGGTCCGCGAACCCGTCAACACGCTGGGCGCCGGCGACATTGGCGCGACGGTGAAGCTCAAGGTGACGCACACCGGCGACACCTTGTGCAGCCCCAAACATCCGGTCTCGCTGGCCCAGGTTGTTTATCCCCGGCCGAACATCCACGCCGCCCTCGTCGCCCAATTGAAGGGTGAGGAGGACAAAATTGCTTCCGGCCTGGCCGCCTTGCACGGGGAGGACCCCACCTTCATTTACGTCGTGGATTCCGAGTTGCACCAGACGATCATCTCGGCCCAGGGCGAGTTGCATCTCGAGGTGGTGGCCGACCGATTGCGCCGGCGCTACAACGTTCACGTTGATCTTTCCGAGCCGCGCGTCAAATATCGCGAGACCATCCGCGGCAAGGGGGAATCGAAGTACCGCCACAAGAAGCAGACCGGGGGCGCCGGACAATTCGCGGAAGTCTGGATGCGAGTCGAACCGCTGGCCCGGGACAGCGGCGTGAAATTCACCAATTCGCTGGTGGGCCAGAACGTGGACCGGGTTTTTGTGCCCTCGGTTGAAAAAGGCATGCAACAAGCCTGCTCCGAAGGCGTCCTCGCCGGCTGCCGCGTTACGGATGTGAAGGTTGATTTTTACGACGGCAAAATGCACCCGGTCGATTCCAAGGACATCGCGTTTCAGATCGCGGGATATTTTGCGTTCAAGGAAGCGTTCCTGGCCGCCAAACCCGTGTTGCTCGAACCCCTCGAAACGGTTGAAATCCACATCCCGGAGGATTGCATGGGCAAGGTGATGGGCGATCTCTCCAGCCGGCGCGGAAAAATCCTGGGCATGGAAACCGACGGGGCCTTTCAGGTGATCAAAGCCAGTGTGCCCACCCAGGAGCTTTATCATTATTCGAGCACCTTGCGGTCGTTGACGGGCGGGCGCGGAGTTCACACCGAGGAATTCAGCCATTATGAAGAGATGCCGCGCGAGGCGACGGAAAAGGCGGTGGCCGAGGCGAAAAAGCGGAAGGAAAATTCAGAAGCCCACAAGAGTGTTTAAGGCAACGGCGCGCCCGGCAATGGGTCCATGAACCGAAAGGCACTCACGCCGGCGGCCGGGACGATGGAAAGGCCTGTAAAACCCGGCGGTTCCCAGCGTCCTTTCAGGACGCGCGGGCTGTGTGGATCGTTTTACCAGGCAGGGTGTGCCGCACCCGGTTTAATGCACGAGCGTCGCTTCGCTCTTCTGAACCGCGGTGTAAAGGGCGTCCTTGAGTTTCGCCCGTTTGAATTTCAATTCGTCGATCTGCTGGTCGGTCGCGTATTCGATTCCTTCCTCGATGCGGCAGATCTCGTCATCGATCAGGTGGTATTGCTCGAACATGACGCGAAACTTTTCGTTCGCCAGTTTGAGCGTACGGATGGTCTCACGATGTTCGGAGAATTCGGCTACGAACGGATGATGGATATCCATGGGAGTGCTTTGGTTGAAGGTTGACCCGCCGCGCCAGAGTTGCGGCAGGAGTTGCGGTCGTTGAACGCGGAATTGTTCTCATGACCTGGATGCCCTCAATTAACCCCACCTTCCGCTCTTTCGCCAGTAAAATTTTCAAAATAAACACGGAGCAGGGAGGGCGAAGATCGTTCTCACGCCTCACCATGAATCTCAAGGGACAAGAAGGGTGGGCGGCTATCATTCTCACCCCTCACCCTCAATCCCTCTCCCCATGAACCCGGGGGACCCTCACCTCACCCTGGCCCTCTCCCCTCCCATCGGATGGGAGCGGAGAGGGAATCCGCCTTCGCCAAGGCTACGGCGGACAGGTAGCAGGCGAATGCCAGCGGTCGCTTGGAAGCCCGGCAGAATGCGGCAGGTTCAGGGGGGCAAGGCGCGAAGCTCCCCATGAACCCGGGGGACCCTCACCTCACCATGAACCCAAAGAGACAAGAAGGGCGGGCGGCTATAATTCTCACCCCTCATCCTCAATCCTTCTCCCCGTTGAGGGGAGAAGGAAGAAACCGGCGGTGGACTTTGGAAAAATTCGGGGTTCATGGTCCCGATGCGCGTGCATTGTTGGAGGTTGAAGCTTCCCATGAATCCGGGTACTGATTCAACCCATTCAGGGTTGATGAATGCCACAAAAACACCGGAAATCAAACCGTTCGGCATCGTTAACGATGAGAAACAGAAAGAAAAACACGCTACAGTTAGTGGCCTCGGGTCTAACTCGATGCTCCTGAAGACACACGTCGGCCCTGAGTTACGCCGCCGGAACTGCGGCGGTCAGGTTGCGCATGAGCACCAGATTGTAGGCGGCGCAGGCGAGAGTAAAAATCCAGTGCACTTTGCACACTCCGCGAT
>JBKQUF010000110.1:0-4748 GCA_052140285.1 Limisphaerales bacterium
GAAGTCTGCAAGCATCACCTTGCCCGCGAGGTAATCGGCAAGGAGTGGCTTTAATTCTTTCTCAATGAGCTTGACTCGGTTTGCATCAAGTTCTTCGCTCAGTTCTACGGGAGTTTTTCCTTCTGGCCCAGGAGGCGCAGAAAGATATTCATTCATGACTTCAATCGCCCGTTTGCGCTGTTGTTCATTGATCGTGTTCATTTTGTTTCCTTTTATGTGCGCTGCAATTCAAATCCAAACAATTTCATTTACGAAATTTTTCTCCCCGATAATCTGGTCGAGCATGACCTTGACGTAGTGACTGTCGAGGAAGGCGGAGGGTTTCACCCGTGAAGCGACAACGGTTTCATTCGTAGTAACCGTTTTTACCATGCGCGGAGGCTAGAAAATCCAGTGCGCCGTGTCAAAACCAGTCGCGTCAGTGTCCGTGCCGCCGGTCGCAACCGCGTAACGGACTCGCCCGTCCTCACGCCGGTTGGGCCTGCCGTGCCCGCTTCCGCGCGTTCTTGTTGCGCCAGTGCCGGTGAATGGCCGCCGCCACTTTATCGAGCCATTCCGGGCTGGCAAATTTCTCCGCGAGCGCGTCACGCGAAAAATGCTTCACGCAATAACGCCCCGGATGGCCGAGCGGCTTGAGCAGCCGGGCATGAATCAGCGCAGGGATGTCGTGCGGCTGGCAATTCAGAACCCACGCTGCCTGTTCCGCCGTGAGGCGCGTTTTGGGAATATCGAAAACGGAAGAAAATCCAAATTGAAACCGCCCGGCGCGAGGCCGCCGTCAAACCGCTGTCGCCGATAACGCGAGCAGACGCGAAAACTGTCCAGCCGTGACAGGTGAGACGGACAACCGCCCGAGCCGCACCAGCGCCATTTCCTTGAGGGTTGGATCGGCCTTGATTTGCGTGAGCGTCACGGGTTTGGCCAGGGCTTGCACCGGCGCCAAATCCACCGCCGCCCAATCGCCCTCCTTCGCGGTCGGATCGGGATAACTTTCCCGCTCCACGCGGGCCAGGCCCACCACGGATTTTTCCTCGACGCTATGGTAAAAGAAAACCAGGTCGCCCTTTTTCATGGCGCGCAGATTGTTTCTGGCGGCGAAATTGCGCACGCCGGTCCACGCGATCCGTTCGTCCGCCACCAATTGAGACCACGAATACGCTTCGGGTTCCGATTTTACCAGCCAATAGTTCATAATAGTTCATGCAAAAATTTAAACTGCCTTAATTGCTCTGTTCAATTTTTACACCAAGAAAACAAAGAGAACAAAGAAATTTGTCCTCACGCCCGCCCGGCGCGAAGCCAGGCCTCCCTTGTTCATGGCGCGCAAATTATTTCTGCCATCTTTGTTGCCTTGGTTTGCTTCTGTTTAACCATTATCTTCCCGGTTTGCTCCGGGCAGAATCATTCGCACCAAGCCATCGGCCAGCTTCATTTCATGAAAGTTGATAATCAATCCCAGCGGCAGGTCCAGCAGCTTCATGTAGCTCAAGAGTTGCGCTTTGTGAATCGGAAGGATTTCCTGAACACATTTAAGCTCCAGCAGCAAACACCCCTCGATCAAAACATCAAATCGCAACGGTTCCTCAAAGACAAGCATTACAGTACTCGATTTTGACGAGGCGCTGATTGACTGCCGCGATCTGGCGCAGGACCAGTTCACGCATCAGACAACGTTCATAGATGCTTTCAATCAGTCCCGGTCCCTTCAGACGGTGAACCTCGATGGCCGCGCCGATGGCCTGGTGGCTTAACTCATCCGCTTTCTTGAAAAGTGCATGCATGGAAATGATATACACCAAGAAAACGAAGAGAACGAAGAAATTTTCATCCCGCACGCGGCACAGGCGCAGTATGGGGTTCTTCAGATATCACTGAAAGTTTGCATTGGCTCTACTTTTTAAAGTTTATATCCAAGGGAAAACATCTTCGTTACCTTTGTTTCCTTCTGTTTAATTTTTTACACCAAGAAAACAAAGAGAACAAAGAAATTTGTCCCACCAAGAAAACTTTGTGTCCTGGTGTTGGGGCGGGTATTTTCATGCGATGAACCTTGCCGCCAATCTGAGTTCAATCCAGGACCGCATTCACGCGGCGTGCCGGCGCGCCGACCGCGACGAAAGTTCCGTCTGGTTGCTGGCCGTTTCCAAGACGCATCCGGCCGAGGCCATTCAGACGGCGGTCGGTTGCGGGCAGATTTTGTTTGGTGAAAACAAGGTGCAGGAAGCCCGGGCCAAAATTCCGTTGTGCCCGGGCAAGGCCCGCTGGCATTTCATCGGGCATTTGCAATCCAACAAGGCGCGCGACGCGGTGGAATTGTTTGAAATGATCGAGAGCGTGGACAGCCTGGACCTCGCCGCGGAAATTTCCAAGCGATGCGAACAGGCCGCCAAGACGATGCCGATATTACTGGAAGTGAACGTGGCCGGCGAGGCGAGCAAGTTCGGATATAAGCCGGAAATGTTGCTGCGGGAACTGGAGAAAATCAACGCGCTGCCGCGGATCGAGGTGCAGGGTTTGATGGCGGTGCCGCCCTTGACGACCGACGCCGGCAAGTCGCGGACGCATTTCCGGCGGCTGCGCGAATTGAAAAAGGACTGCGAAAAAATCCTCGGCGTGCCCCTGCCGCATTTGAGCATGGGGATGAGCGGCGATTTTGAAAGCGCGATTGAGGAGGGCGCCACCATCGTGCGCCTCGGCACCGCCTTGTTTGGCGAACGGGGGAAGTCCCGTTGGCAAAAACCGGACGCAGAAAATTAATTTCCCTTCCCCCGCCAATTTCTTATCCTGACGCTGTGACGATTGATATGTTCAAACGCGAAATTTCCGCCGCCGCCAAGGCGTACGACAAATATGTCGTGTGCGTGGACAAAACCCCGGATGATTTCGAGGCCGCGCTGCAATCGCTGATGGTCAAGGCGATCAAGGCGTATGAGAATCGCGGGGCGGGGATGCGGCACGGCATCGCGCTGGACAAACACGTCACGATCATTCTCAGCGAAAGCGGCGAACCGCGCCCCATGTGCGGTATTTATTTCAATCTGCATTCCCCGTATCAAAAAGACGCGCTGCCCAAGACGGTGAAGCCCCTCTCCGAGAAGTCGCAAAAGCCCGAAGAATAATCCCGCGCCTTTCCCTGCCAGAAACCACCGGACAGGCCCTCTCGCCTGCCTTCGTCGCATTGGAAAATAACCCCGGAGAACTCTATTGGTTACGCACGTCGTCACCCGTCTGGGCGTCGCCGGTCACCACGTCCGCCACAATGTCAGTATTGCGCTGCGGACCGGTGATTTTGACCTCGCCGACTTTCAACCCGGCGCGGTAAAGGAACAGCGTGTCGCCGTTTTTCGGCATCTCGCCCACGGGAAAGCCCAGCACCACGAAGCGTCCGACCGCGTCATACGAAATCACCTTGGCGGTCAGCGAATTGTCCGGGGTCACGATGGCCGGGGAGGCGGGGCTGGCGTGGGAAAATTGGTTTGGCCGCGACGAGGAACAACCGGCCAGCAAAACAGCGGATAAAGCCAGAGGCACAAGCGAATTCATGCCCGCAGTAAAACGGTTTTGGGGCGCGCGGTCAAATTGATTTGACCCCGGCGCGGGGGAAATTAAGTTAACGGCATGAATCATTCCCCCGGATTTCTAAAATTAACGACCGAAGCCAAAAGCCGCATTCGCGAAGTCTCCCTCGACGAGGCCCGCGAACGCCTCGCCAAAAATCCCCGGGCCGTGCTGTTGGACGTGCGGGAAGACAGCGAATGGAACGCCGGTCATGCCGTGGAGGCCAGGCACTTGGGCAAGGGCATTTTGGAACGTGACTTGGAGGCGACATTTGGCGATCCCGCCATGGAAATCATCATGTACTGCGGCGGCGGGTTCCGATCCGCGCTCACGTGCGACGCGGCGCAGAAAATGGGGTACACAAATGTTTTCTCGCTCGCCGGCGGTTACAAGGCCATGGTCCAAGCCGGCTGGCCGATGGTGAAGTCCTGACTTGGGACATCCCCTGCCAAATTTTCGCCAAAAGCAGCGCGAATTTACCCCGGTTCTCTTGGGTAATCGCGCTGGCATGAACGATGCTATTTTGGAGGGGATGAGCAGGAAATTAAAAATGGCTCCGTGGGCGAGAGCGGAAGAAAACCGCAGGATCTGGGCGGGCTGGCGCGCCGAATTTTTCGGCCACGTCCGGCTCACCTTTATCGTGTTGTTCGGCGTGGCCATTTACGTTTACGTTTCCAACCACCAACTGCAAATTGAATTGGCCACGTCCCAAAATATCCATCGCGTGCTGAACCACACCAAGCTGGACGATGAATTGAAGGCCAAGGCGCTGAATTACCAGTCCACCGTGGACAGCATCAATAGCGCGCAGTAACCGTCCGATTCTGCTGAACATCGGGGCGCTTCAAGGGTCGAATGCAATATGAACGCCCCCATGGCCGTGGTGTTTCTCGCGGGCAGGACGCGCCCTCCCTGGCGCGCCTTTGGCATCAATCGCCTCATGGCAGCGGTGTTTCTCGCGGCAATCGCCTTTCCCGCGGTTTGCCATTCGCAGATCCGCATCCTCCATCGATCGGAATTGACCAATTCGCTTTCGTTCCAGGAAAGGCCCAGCCCTTCCTTCAACTTGAGTCTCCCCCTTGAGTTAACCAATCTGCCTCCTATCACCCAACTCGAACCTTCGCTCCAGACAACCAATTTGCCCCCGGTCCAGCAACCCGGCTCGTCGCTTGCGCCAACGAATCCGCATC
>JBKQUF010000111.1:0-5215 GCA_052140285.1 Limisphaerales bacterium
CCTTTCGTGTGGACGGCTACGGTGGAAAAAATTATGGCCAAGATTGAGCGAGCCCGCCAGAAGTTGGACGAGGTCAAACCCGGTTGGTCGCAACGCAAAAAGCGGAAAAAGCGGAGATCATATGTCTGGCCATTTGCGACACACTACACTAGCGTTTATAGCGCAAGTCCTTTTGAACGCTGCCATCAGTGAGCAGTACATAACCGTTGATGGGGTCAACGGCGAGTATCGCGGCTGGATAGTTTTCGTTGACGTCCGGTCCCGTCCGCAGCAGGTAGCTGATGTTATCCGTAGTGAGGTTCGCAAAGTCGGTCGCCGGATGCTTGTTGGGATCGTCCGCGCAGACCAAAATCTTCGGAGTCCACAACTGGTTGGACATGGCCATGAAAACTGCGACGGGATTTTTTTCAAACCCATCGGCATCTGTCCCGCACATTTCCCGGACGCCGCCATTCGTCTGGCTGACATTCCACGGATATTTGTCGTTGTGATCCCCTTCCCATAGGCGAATGGCCAGGCCAATTTGTTTCATGTTGTTCACGGAATTAATTTCCTGCGCCTTATGTTTCGCGTTGTTCACGGACTTAATCTCTTGAGCCTTATGTTTCGCGTTGGCTCGTGCCGTCAACAACATCCCGACCAGAATGGCAGAAACCAGGAGAGATCCACAAACTATCAGCGCAATCGCCCAACCGGGCATTCCGGGCGCAGCCTTCCGCGGTGTCAACTCAGGGGAATTCAAGGCCGTCCCTCCCCGATCCACGCTTTGACTTCCGCGACGGCGAGTTTCGGCTTTCCTTTATTGTCGCTGGCAATTCGCTTTTGCGATTCAAGAAGCCCGGCAACCGCCACGCCGACGGATTTCAAGTTGCAAGGTTGTCCGGATAACGCAGTAACATCTTCCATAAATATTAGATTGGCTGGTCAATGAATATTCTGCAAAAACCCCGCTCATTGGCAACAGCTTTCCTTAATGATTTTGCCAACAGTGTCTGCTCTGAAATTCTGATAATCGAGGTCAGCGTAGTTCCCATCGAGGACGCTGGAAACTACGCCTCAGGCAGGCGTGGAACCTGAAAAACAAAATCAGGACATTGCTTTTTCCACCGCGTCTTGCCGCCGGTCCTTTTTTTTGGCAAAATCTTCCCCATGAAAACTAAATCCGCCCCTTCGCTCCGTCCTTTCTCCAGCCCCCTGCTGGATGGCGATGACCGCGCCGCCGCGCGCGCCATGCTTTATCCCGTCGGTTTCAAGGAGGAGGATTTTTCCAAGCCCATCATCGGCATTGCCTCCACCTGGGGCAACGTCACCCCCTGTAACATGCACATCGACAAGCTCGCGCTCGAATCCGAGAAGGGCGCCAATGAAGCGGGCGGCAAGGCGATTATCTTCAACACCATCACCATCTCCGACGGCATTTCGATGGGCAGCGAAGGCATGAAGTATTCCCTAGTTTCGCGCGAAGTGATTGCCGATTCCATCGAAACCGTCGTGGGCTGCGCCGGCATGGACGGCTTTGTGGCCATCGGCGGTTGCGATAAAAACATGCCCGGCTCGTTGATTGCCATCGCGCGTTTGAACCGTCCGGCGGTTTTTGTTTATGGCGGCACCATTCTGCCGGGCTGCATCACCGGCGACCCTCAGGAGCGCAAATTGGACATTGTTTCGGTGTTTGAAGCCATCGGCGCGCACGCCAACCAGAAAATTTCCGATGAGGAATTCAAGGCGGTCGAGCAGTGCGCCATTCCCGGCCCCGGCTCGTGCGGCGGCATGTACACTGCCAATACCATGGCCAGCGCCATTGAAGCCCTCGGCATGAGTTTGCCCAACAGTTCGGCTCAAAACGCCATCTCACCCGCCAAAATGGATGATTGCCGCCGCGCCGGAGCCTGTGTTGTGCAAATGCTCCGCACCGGCCTGCGCCCGCTGGATATTCTCACCAGGAAAGCCTTTGAGAACGCCATCGCCGTGGTCGTTGCGCTCGGTGGCTCGACCAACGCCGTGCTGCACCTGCTAGGCATCGCCCACGCGGCGAAGGTGAAGCTTGCCATCGACGACTTTACCCGGATCGGCAAACGCGTTCCCGTCCTGGCCGATCTCAAGCCCAGCGGAAAACACCTCATGAGCGAACTCGTCGCCATCGGCGGCATCCGGCCCCTGATGAAAACGTTGCTCGACCATGGATTGCTCCATGGCGACGCGCTCACGGTGACCGGCGAGACCATGGCGCAGACGCTGGCGGATACCGCCCGGTATCCCGCGGGCCAGACCATCATCCAGCCGTTCGACCAGCCGATTAAAAAGAACAGCCATCTCGTGATTCTGCGCGGCAATTTGGCGCTGGAAGGCGCCGTCGCCAAAATCACCGGCAAGGAAGGATTGCAATTCACCGGCCGCGCCCGCGTTTTCAATTCCGAGGAAGCCGCGCTCGAGAAAATTCTGGACGGCTCCATCGTCAAGGGCGACGTCATTGTCATCCGCTACGAAGGGCCTCGCGGCGGACCGGGCATGCGCGAGATGCTTTCACCCACCTCGGCCATCATGGGCCGGGGCCTGGGCCGCGACGTGGCCCTCATCACCGACGGACGTTTCAGCGGCGGCAGCCACGGTTTCGTCGTGGGCCATATCACGCCCGAGGCGCACGTCGGCGGGCCGATTGCGCTCATCAAGAACGGCGATTCCATCACCATCGATGCTGAACAGGAGAAATTAACTCTGAATGTTCCTGCGAAAGAAATCGCGGCGCGGCGAAAATCGTGGAAGGCGCCCAAGCCGCGTTACACCCGCGGTGTCCTTGCCAAATACGCCGCCCACGTGACCAGCGCCTCCGAAGGCGCCGTAACCGATAAAGATTTGAAATTGTGACCGGCGGGATGGACGGGAAAAAGCACCAAGCATCCAACAGCCAAACAACCAGGGGAACATTCAACATCGAACATCCAAGAACCAGTGAGTTGCTGCTCGTCCGCCCACCTTCCTGCCCCGCTAAAAGTCATTTGGACTTTGCAGCGGCATCGATGCCGCGTATATATTCGGAGTGCAATCCGGCCAACGTGAACTCAACGCCGCCACCCGTCTCTGCGCGGTATATGGCTTTCCCATCGCCCATTCGGCATCGCCGGCGATGCACAATGCCGCGTTCATAGCATTGAGGCTGAACTGGCGTTACCTGGCTTTTGAGGTACACCCGAAGAACCTCGCAACGGCGTTGGCAGGCGCCAAAGCGATGAATTTCGCCGGCCTAAACCTGACCGTGCCGCACAAATTGACCGCATTAAACATGATGGATTCATTGGACCCGTCGGCGAAAACCTTTGGCGCGGTGAACACGGTAAAATTTGAGAGGGCCGGCGGCGGAAAAATCCACGTGATTGGATTTAATACCGATGCCGACGCCATCGTCACGGCGCTGGAGGAAGACCTGCGCGTGAAACTGCGCGGGGCAAGCGTTCTTTTGTTGGGCGCGGGCGGGGCCGGACGAACGGCGGCGACGCGATTGGCCATGGAAAAAGTGGGCGAACTGTTCCTCGTGAATCGTACCCTCTCGAAAGCCCGGGACCTGGCCCGCCACCTTAAAAAGCGCTTCCCTTCGGTCAAGGTGACGGTTGGGTATCCGAAATCAGAGATTGACCTGGTGGTGAACGCGACATCGCTGGGGCTGAAGGCCGCCGATCCGATGCCGCTGGATGAAAAACAATTTAGCCTGGCGCAGGCGCGCACGGTGTATGACATGATTTATCGCCCGGTGGAAACAAGGCTGCTGGCGACCGCCAGGAAAGCCGGCGCCGAGACCGCCAACGGCCTGGGAATGTTGCTGCATCAAGGCGCCAAGGCATTCGAAATCTGGACCGGCAAACGCGCTCCCCTGGAAGTGATGCGACGGGCGCTGGAAAACGAAGTTTATCGGACGAAAACCTCCCCTCCCCGGTCCAGGCAGTGAACGTTTCGAATTGAACATGACTGAAATCCAATTGACTTCAAACGCGCTGATGGCGGCGGCGGACTGGGATGCAGTCCCATTTTATTTTTGGGCGGCGTGTTTTTTTGTTCTGGGCTGCATTGTGGGCAGTTTTTTGAACGTTTGCATCCATCGCCTGCCACTGGGGCAAAGCATCGTGACGCCGCCTTCGCACTGTCCGCACTGCAAGTATTCCATCCCTTGGTACCTGAACGTTCCGCTGGTGACGTGGCTGGTCCTGCGCGCGCGCTGCAAGAATTGCGGGGCGCCGATTTCGGCGCGTTACTTCATCGTGGAGTTGTTAACGGGCATGGCGTTCCTGAGTTGCTGGTTGAAATATGGCAGCCATGACCATGCGGTCGAATCCATGGCGCCGGCGCTGATCTATGCGGTTTTCTTTGCGGGATTGATTTGCGCCACGTTCATCGACATTGAGCATTTCATCATTCCCGACGAGATCACCATCGGTGGAATTGTGCTGGGCCTGATCGCGTCCCTGGTCTTTCCGCAAATGCAATACGCGCTCACGGGCATGGCTGGCATCGGGAAAAGTTTCCTGGGCGTGGTCGCCGGCGCCGGGGTCGTTTACGGGATTCTGCGCCTGGGAAAACTTTTGTTTGGGCGGCACAAATTGAAGCTGCCACCGTCAACGAAGATAGTTTTTTTAGAAACTTCGCTGCATTTCGCCGGCCAGGAGATTTCCTACGAGGATTTGTTTTACCGCAAAACCGATGTAATCGCCCTGCGCGCGCAAACGGTGGAGTTGGTGGACCGCTGTTACCGGGATAAGATGGTGCGGCTCTCGCCGTCGGCGCTGGAGATTGACGGCGAAAAAATCGATCCGGACAGCGTGTCGTACATGGAGTGTGTGACGGCTGAAGTGGTGCTGCCGCGGGAAGCGATGGGGTTGGGGGACGTGAAATTCATGGGGGCGATTGGCGCGTTCATCGGACTGGAAGGGGCAATTTTCTCGCTGGCGGTCAGTTCGTTGATCGGCTCGGTGGTGGGAATAACGCTGATCCTCATGGGCCGCCGGGAATGGTCATCGCGAATGCCGTACGGGCCTTATCTGGCACTGGCGGCGGCGATCTGGGTGTTGTTCCATGATAATCTGATGCGCAGATTGCTCCACTAGCCTAACTTCCTAAAATTTTCACAAAAAGCCAATAAAAGCGCATTTGTGTAGCAAGTAATATATTCATAAATACACATATTTATCTTGCATTTATTGTTTGTGGTGGTTTATTATGTAGCTCG